>JAISAV010000178.1 GCA_031266545.1 Odoribacteraceae bacterium
AGGCACTCCCTCTTTTGCCGGGCGCTAAACTTCTGGTCGACGAAGAAGTCGCTCAATTTCTTCTTGCTCCGCTTCATGCCGAGGGGGCAGAAATAGTCCCCCTCCTGCCAGTGGCGCACGACGAGGGGGTACGTGATCTTGGCGAGGTCGAGGCAGGCCGTCTCCCGTTCCGCGGGTACGCGAAAATCATCGCCAACCTCCCGCTCGCGCAGGCGGAAAAGGCGTTCCCCGATGCGGTACTCCCCGCTCCCGTCGAGCGTCGCGCGGGTATCCTCCCCATCGTCCGCCTTGAAGAGCCGCCAGCACGCGCGATCCCGCGTGAGGAGGAACTCCCCGGAGAAAAATTGCTTGCCGGGGATGGCGGTGCTGCTGCGCAGGACGTCCTCGACCCGGGCGGCGTTAAACCCGTAGGGGCGGAGGATCTCGAAGAGCAGCGTGAAGGGGGCGGGCGACGCCATCAGCCGGTCAACGTGCACGAGCACCTCGCCGTTCTCCTCGGCGACGATCTCCCTCTTCAACTGCTCGATGCCGTGCAGGAAGATCTTCTCCGTCTCCTCGAGGGCGCGGCACGTCTCCCGCGCGGCGCGCAGGAAGGAGGGGTTGATCTCCTTGCAGGCGGGGATCACGCGATGCCTGATCTTGTTGCGGGTGTAATCGAGCGACTCGTTGGAGGAGTCGAGGCGAAAACCCAGGTGGTGCGCCTCGATATACGCCTCGATCTCCGCCCGGGAGCGCTCCAGTAGCGGGCGCAGGAGTCGCCCGTTGACGGGTTTCATGCCGGTCAGCCCCCGGATACCGGTACCGCGGCAGAGGTTGGCGACGAGCGTCTCGGCCTGATCGTCGGCGTGGTGGCCGAGCACGATATAATCCATCTTCTTCTCCCACCGCGCCTCCTCGAACCACGCGTAGCGGAGTTCCCGCGCCGCCATCTCGATGCTGACGCCCCGCTCCCGGGCGAAGGCGGCGGTGTCGAATCGCCGCGTGGAGTGCGGGATGCCGTAGGTGTTGCAGAATCGCTTGACAAACTGCTCGTCCATGTCCGACTCCTTGCCGCGCAGGGCGAAGTTACAGTGAAGCGCGAGGATCTCCCGGTTCAAGTACTTGAGCGCGTGCAGCAGGGCGATGGAATCCGGCCCCCCGCTGACGGCGACGATAAAACGGGCGCGCTCGTCGATCGCGTGCCTCGTCAAAAAAGTTCTTGTTGTCTCGATCATGGTGAATGAATGTTCTATTTCGTTCCCAAATGTAGTGAAATCTCGCCGAAAATCGCGCGCCCGTGCGGAAAAGATTGCTTATGTCAAAACGCGTGAATATCTTCGCGCCGGATTAAAGCCAATCATATGACAGACGACAAGAAAATGACCCCCTCTACGACGGGCGGTCACGCGTACTCACCTCTAAACTAACGCGCGCATGTTGAGGAGGAGAAAAAAGCGCACGCCCGTCCCCTTCGTGCCGGGAATCCACGATTACTGCGACCAGTGGTGCGAGCGTTGTGCGCTTGCGGCCCGCTGCCTGCACTTCGCGATCGAGCGGAAGGCGCAAGAGATGACCGGCGGCCTCGACCTCTTGTCGGAGGAGGAGGAGGAAGAAGAGATCGGGGAAGACTTCGCGCCCCCAGCGATCGGCTCGCTTGACGAGGAAATTCTCGACGAGGAGATCCTCAACGAGTTGGCGAGAGACCTGGGCGTGCCGGTGGAGGCGCTCTCGTGGGAGGACGAGTTGAGTGATTTCCGGGAGGATCTCGAGGACGCGGAGAACGAGGACGAGAACGGCGAAGCCTCCCTCGTGTTGTACGAGGAGGACGTGTACACCTGCTTCTGCCTCTACGAGCGGCTGATCGACGAGTACCAGGAGACGCTCTACTCGCTGATCGACACGATCGAGGAGGTCGACAAGGACATCGCGCGGGTAGACCGGGTGGAAGATCTCCTCGCGGGGATCAACTGGCACCTCGACCTGCTGTTTGCCAAGCTCAAGCGGGCCTACTACGCCTCCTCCCTCCACGCCCTCCACGGTTTCCAATCCTGCCGGACGGACGCGGACGGTTCGGCCAAGCTGGTACTTCTCCTGCTGGACGCCTCGTGCGAAGCATGGGGAAAACTCTGCGAAGAATTATCAACCTCCCCCCGGGAAATCTCGTGGCTACGAGCCGTCCTCGACCAGATGCGAGTCGAGGTACAGGCCCACTTCCCCTCTGCGCGCCTCTTCAAACGCCCGGGATTCGACGACTGAACGGGGCGCGTCCAAGCCGCGGGATGCGTGGCAATATCATCCAAGTTAATTAAAAATGAGTATGCTGCCCATTCAGGGTGCGGAATAGAAGCTCTATCTTTTACCCAACGCGTCGCATTGGGCTGGGCTATAACGGGCCTTTAGCCCTTACCTTGACGACATTGGGCAGGAGCCTCCGCCGAGCGGAAACTGTTTTTGCTTCAATTGACGGCATTAGACCGTAGCCCAATGCCGTCAACTGAAGTCGCGAAGTCTTGAAGGTCATTTTCGCCCTTTTCCCTGCGCCCACGCGAAGCAGCAGGCGGAGACGATGAGGAGGATCACCGGCACGGCGAAGGCCCACGCGTGCGCCTCGCGGGAGGTGGCCGTCAGGGTGTAATCGCCCGGCACGAGCCGCAGGGCCGTGACCCTCCACGCGAGGGTGTCCCCGCAGGTCACCGGCGCGTTCGCGTCGATCAACTTCCCGGGGAGGACGAGGTTATACTCGATCTCTTTCTCGAACAGGGGCAGGAGCATTCGCTGCTCGCGGGCGGCGTTGACCCGTTCCTTGTTCTGCTCGAAGAAGCGGGAGAAGCGGGTGGTCTTGAAATGGCCGTCGAGCAGGCGGTTGATCGTGACGATCTCCTCCTCGTCGAAGAAGGTGTCCCACGTCCCGGGGAAGCCGTCCTTGATGGCCAGCAGGAGCAGGGTGTCCCGCGCGGCGTCGAGGCGGGCGGGGGAGGGGTTGTCCGCGCCGGGGTCCATCTCGCGGATGATGTCGAGGTAGACCTTCAGGAGGTTGCGCGCGTACCAGACGAGGAACTCGTTCTCGATCTCGTCCGTCTCCCTTTTCCACTCCCAGCCGTTCATGCCGCGGAGGGCGGAGTCGTCGCCCTGGAACCAGTATCGCCGTTGCTCGTCGCTCATGTTCACGGCCGCGACCGGGATTTTATCCTCGATGGAGGGGTACACCGCGCGGAAGGTGTAGTAGGTGTAGAACCAGCGGAAGCGCTTTTCCAGCGTCTCGACGGGGGCGGCCAGCGGGCGGAGCATCTCCTCGCGCGGCGTCATCGCGCGGAGGTCGCCCGAGCGGCTGGCCCTCGCGATGCTGCGCTTGTCCCCGCGGTCGAGGAAGGTCACCTGCCAGCCGTCGTCCAGCCGGAACATGAAGGGGTTCCGCGACGTGTCTCCCGCCTGAAATTCCCGCGAGGCTTCCGCGGATACCTCCCGCGAGACCCGCCCGCCGGGGTGGATCGTGGTGATCATCTTGAATTCCGTCACGCACGACGCAGCGCATGACGCCAGTACCGCCGCGATGATCGTGTTGAGCCTGTTTTTAGTCGTTTTCATGGTGCATGATTTTATAAAGTTGTTTTGAATAATTTTCCGGCATGCGCGTGGGGCGTCGTCGCCGGGTTTCCCTTTCCCGCAGCCGTTTATCGAGCGCCTCCAGCATTTCTCCAGTCAGCGCGTCCCGCGGGGCGGGGGTGACCGCGACGGGCGCCGCCGCGCGGGGCGGCAACGCGACCTCGCCCGCGAGGAGGGCGAGCAGCAGGGCGGCGGCGATCCCCGACGTCCACCCGGCGAGGCGCGCGACGGCGCGCAGCCTTTCCCGCCCGCCCGCTCGCTCGAGGCGCGCCATGATTTCCCGCGTCAACCCCGCCGGGTCTCCCGGCGCGGGGGTGGCCCGCGCGAGGTAGGCGACCAGTTCCTCGTACGTTATTTTCTCCTTGTCCATGATCTATGATGTTAGCGCGTTAATTTTCTCCCTGATACGCTTCCGGGCCAGGTGGAGGTTGCTCTTCACCTGCCCGGCGGACAGGCCGGTCGCGGCCGCGACCTCCCCCGCGTCCAGTCCCTCGAGGTCCACGAGCGTGAAGACGAGTTTCTGCCGGGGGGAGAGCTTGCCGGTAAAGTAGAGGATCAACTCCTTCAACTCGCGGTTGACGATCCCCGCCTCCACGTCCGCCGGGTCGGCGACGAGCGCCCCCGCGAGGGCGAGCGGCACGCCGGGTCGCCCGGCGCGGCGACGGGCCGAGCGCAGGCGGTCGCGGCACTCGTTGCACGTGATCTTGTAGACCCACGTCGAGAAGCGGTAGCGGTCGTCGTATCTCGCCAGCCGCGTCCACGCCTTGATAAACACCTCCTGCACCACGTCCTTCGCGTCGTCGTCGTCGCACAGCAGGCGAAACGCGAGGCGATAGACAAGCGGCTGGTAGAGAACGACCAGCTGCCCGAAGGCCCGCGTGTCGCCCCCCTTGCCGCGCGCGATCAACTCGAGGATGTTATCTTGTTCCATGCCACGTGAATTATTCTACCCAATGATACGACAAAAAACGCCGGCGGTCAAATCCCAAAAGTAAACTTTTGGGAAATTACGAATTACGAATTACGAATTACGGGTGGCGTTGCCGCGGGTCGGGAAATGCCGCCGCGGGGGCGGGCTTTGCGTTCGCCCGCGATGCCAAGCCCTTGGCAAGAAATGCCGAACATACGGCAAGAAATGCCGGATGTACGGCAAAAAATGCCGAACGTCCGGCACGGGAAGCGAGGCCCCTCGCGCGTCACCCGTGACGCCGTTATCGCGACGAATCACGAATGAAAAGTTTCTCGTAATTCGTAATTCGTAATTCGTAATTTAAATCCATATCTTTGCCCGCGGGAACCGGGACTATTAATTTGAACATG
>JAISAV010000049.1 GCA_031266545.1 Odoribacteraceae bacterium
AATCTTTTGACGGGCTCTTGGGGGATATACCAAGTTACAGTACCGTGGAGAATTGGGTAAAAAAATGCGGGCTAGAGATTTATCGAACGGCGGGATCCTCGTTGCGCGGTACCGGTTACGCGCAGGTCACGGACGAGAGCATGATGATCGGTAGCCAAAAGTTGCTCCTCACCCTTGGTATCCCGGCAAAACACCCGGGCCGCCCGCTGGACTCGAGCGAGGCGCGCGTGCTTGACATGTCCGTCGCGGAAAGCTGGACCGGCGAGGGCGTTGCCAGGCGACTTCTAGTGGCAAGCGACAGGGTGGGGCACGCGGCCCTTTACCTGGTCAGCGATAACGCCTCCATCATGATAGCGGGGGCGAGGCTCGCCGGGATGAAACATTATCACGACATTAGCCATTCCCTGGGGATGTACCTTGAAAGGACTTACAAGAACGAGGTTGACTTCAAGACTTACCTCGCGCTCATGACGGAACCGAAATTCAAGCACAACATGAAGAAGATCGCTTACCTGCTGCCCCCCAGGCAGCGCACGATCGCCCGCTTCCTGAACCTGTCGGGCTGGGTCGACTGGTCTAAAAAGATGCTCGCGTCCTTTCACCGGCTAGACGCTGACGAGCGGGAGGTATTTTCTTTTATCCCGGCAAACGCTTCATTGATAGACGAGTTGTCCGGGGTCATGACGTGTGTCAAAAGCATAGAACATCTCTTCAAGCACTCGGGGCTGTCTCGACAAACCGCGGGAGAATGCCGGGAGCTAGTTGAAAAATACCTCTTGCCGGGTAACGCGCGCATGATCAAGCTGGGCAACGCGATCATTGAATTTATCGAAAAGGAAGCGGCGCTTTTCGATTTGCAGAACACGAGCCACAATAATTCCTCGGACATTATCGAGTCCTTGTTCGGCACGTTTAAAACCCGCAAGTCTCCTAACAAGCTACATGGAATAACCCCGTTTATACTGTTTGTCCCCGTGCAGGCAAAACTGAAAGGAAAAGAACAGGCGAAATTATTTGACTTCAAGGCAGCCCTTGAAAATATAAAACTCTCGGACATAGATTCTTGGAGAGATGAAAACCCGCCTGCTAACCTGGTCAACAAGAGAACAAAATGCCTGAAAATGATCGGATAATTGGGTACACAAAACTGAACACCCTACCCTTCAGGGCTTGGTGAATGGTATGATCCGGTTCGTGGGGCAACGCCCCACGCTATTGCTTGGCGGGCTTTCAGCCCTTAACCTGAAGACGGGGTTGCGAGGGAGAAAAGGCCGTTTTTCTATTGATATGGATGCCCTACGGGCAACAAATAACCGTTTCATCATGATATATCATCTCTTATCTCGAATTCAGAATTCAGATTAATAAGAGCTGGACCATAGCGGTCATTCAGCCCTTACCATTAACCACTATCCCGGGTCAGCGTTCGTGGGCGTACCCGACCTCGGCGAACATCTTGTAGTCCTCGGCGACGTCCGTCCCTGCTGTCGTCAGGAGGCCGCCCACGAGTGAGGCGTTGATCCCGGCGCATAGCGCCCGGCGTTGCAGTTCCGGGGACATTTGCCGGCGTCCCCCGGCAAAGCGGATAAAGGCGTCCGGGAGGATAAAGCGGAAGAGGGCGATGCTGGTGAGTATCTCCTCCTCGGGCAGCGCCGGGCGACTTTCCAGCGCGGTGCCTTTCACCGGGTTGAGGAGATTTATCGGGACGGATTTCACGCCCAGTTCCCTCAGCTCGAACGCGAGTTCGAGCCGTTGTTCCATGCTCTCGCCCATCCCGATGATCCCGCCGGAGCAGATCTCCAAGCCCACTTCCCGGGCGAGGCGGAGGGTGCGTTTTTTCTCCTCGGAGGTGTGGGTGGTGCACAGCGCCGGGAAAAACGAGGAGGCCGTCTCGAGGTTGCACTCGTAGCGGACGACGCCCGCTTCCTTGAGCATCAGCATCTCTTCGCGCCCGATCAGCCCCATCGAGGCGCAGAGTTTCAGGCCGGTCTTTTGGTTGATGTCGCGGTACATGTCGCAGAATGCCGTCATCTCTTTTTTGTTGACGCGGCGCCCGCTGGTCACGAGCGAGAAGCGTCGCACCTTCCGGTCGTCGTTCTCCCGCGCAACGTCGAGCACCTCCTCGCGAGATTTCACCGGGTAGGTAGTGATGCCGGTGGCGTGGAACGCGGACTGGGCGCACCACTTGCAGTCCTCGCTGCACTTCCCGGAACGCGCGTTCACGATCGAGCAGGTGTCCAGTTCGTTCCCGCAAAATGCCAGGCGGATCTCGTCTGCGGCGGCGTATAGCCGGGATTTGTCCGGCACGCGCGTTAGTTCAAGCGCTTCCTCCGGGGAGATCTCTCCTTTTTTCTCTATGATTCGTGTTTTTAACTCGTCAAGTATCATGGTTATCGTGTTAAGTCGGGCGCGAAATTACGGAATTTTGGTCGTCCGCGCCTCGTTTGTTTCTTGTTTTTTGCCCGTCCTGCGCGCGAAGTGGCGGGAGTCGCCCCACTCCCCGTAACCGATCTCGTCCCCGGCGAGGCGCACGCGCATCTCGAGACATTCCTTGCACTGCACGGCGTCCTCGTCGACGCAGGGCTTGTTCTCGTACAACAGGTAGCCCTCGCGGTATTTTACCGGGGTGAGGTTCGGCATGAGGATGTTAGCCCCCGCCTTGAGCGCCTTTTCCCGCCCGACCTTGTCGATGGCTTGCAGGGCGGTGGCGGCGACGATGTTGATGTCCTTCATCATGATCCGCAGGACGGCGATCATCCGCAACGCGAGGTCGAGGCGGGCGGGCCGCGGCAGGAGCGTCTCCCGGTGGCGGTAGAGGGGGGTATCCCCGTGCTCGACGTAAGGCCCCATGCCGATCATGTCGGCGTCGATCTCGCGGAAAAAGAGGAGGTCGGAGGCGAGGTCGTCGAGCGTCTGGAAGGGCAGGCCGATCATGCATCCCGTCCCCACTTGGTAGCCGCACGCGCGCAGCTCCCGCAGGGTATTCAGGCGTCGCTGAAAGTCGTGGCGCGCGTCCCGCGGGTGGATCTTGGCGTAGAGCGCGGGGTTGGAGGTCTCGATGCGCAGCAGGTAGCGCTGCGCCCCGGCCCGTTTCCATTCCCGCAGCGTCTCGCGCGATTGCTCGCCGAGCGAGAGGGTGATGCCCAGGGCGTCGCCCGTGGCCTCGCCGATCTGTTGCAGCAGGCGGGTGATCTCGCGGGTGCGCGCCGGGGAGGCGATCTCCCCGCCCTGTATCACCAGCGAGGCGTATCCCGCGTCGTGCGCGTGGCGGGCCGCCGCCAGCACCTCCTCGCCGGTCATGGTGTAGCGCCGGACGCGGGTGTTGCTCCCGCGGATCCCGCAGTAGTAACAGTCTTTCGCGCAACGGTTGGAGTATTCCAGCAAGCCGCGGAAGTAGACCTTGTTCTCGACATGCTCCCGCTTCACTCCCGCCGCCCTCGCGAAGAGGCGGGGGCGTTCCGCGTCGCTGGCGGCGAGCAAGCGGGCGACCTCCTCGCACGAGGAGGGGCCGGTGGCCAAGATATCGTCAAAGGGTTTTTCCATGCGTTTATGCTGTTTTTTCGCGTCGCGAAGGTACGGATTTTTCGCGTACCTTCGCGGGGTTAACGAAATATAGGTATGAATAGAGTTTGTAAATTGTTTGGCATCGACTATCCCATCGTGCAGGGCGGGATGGTGTGGTGCAGCGGGTGGCGCCTGGCCTCTGCCGTGAGTAACGCCGGGGGACTGGGCCTCCTGGGCGCGGGTTCCATGTTGCCGGAAGAACTTCGCGAGCACGTCCGGCGGTGTCGTGCGGCGACGGGCAAGCCTTTCGGGGTGAACGTTCCGTTGTCGTCCCGTGAGGTGGAAGGGATCATGGAGGTGATCGCGGGGGAGGGCGTCAAGATCGTCTTCACGTCGGCGGGCAGTCCTGCCAGGTGGACGGGGTTCTTGAAGGAGCGGGGCGTCGTCGTGGCGCACGTGGTCAGCAGTTCCCGGTTTGTCGCGAAGTGCGAGGAGGCGGGCGTTGACGCCGTCGTCGCCGAGGGCTTCGAGGCCGGGGGACATAACGGGCGGGAGGAGACGACCACCCTTTGCCTGATCCCGGCCGTCCGCCGCGCGACCGGTTTGCCCCTGCTGGCGGCGGGGGGTATCGGGACGGGCGAGGCCTTGCTGGCCGTTCAGGCG
>JAISAV010000001.1 GCA_031266545.1 Odoribacteraceae bacterium
TCGGCCTCGTCGCCCGTCCGGTAGAGCGTGGCCAGCGCGCCCCCCTCCGTGATCTCCCGCATGACCTCCCAGTCGTTGACGAACGCGGGGAGGCCCGCGGCGATGGCCTCCGCGACGGCGATGCCGAAGGTATCGTGAGACGTGGCGTAGATAAAGGCGTCCAGCCGCGACAGGATCCCCGGCACGTCATCCTGCGTGCCGAGGAACGCGACCTCCTCCTCCAGCCGGTGCTCCCGGCAGTAGCGCTTGCAAGCCTCGCCCGACGGCGTCGCGTCGTGGCCAGCGAAGAGGAAGCGAAACGGGACGCCCGCCTCCTTGAGCAGCGTCAGGAAGCGGCAAACGACCATCTGGTCCCGTCCCGCGTTGAAACTCCCGACCATGCCCAGCAGCCACGCGCCCGGGCGCCGGAAATCTCCCGTCTCGCCGGGGGCGGCGAGCTTGTCGAGGCGAATCCCGTTGTACAGCACGGTCTGCCGCCGGGCGTCGAGGTGATATTTTCGCTCGTAATAGCGCCGTTGCGCCTCGCTCACGAAGAAATTCAGCCGCGTCCGCCGCAGCATCCACCGCGTGATGATCGCCCCCGCGCGGCTCTGGTGAAAATCGTACCCGTGCAGCGTCATCACGACCCGGACGCGGGTACCGGCGCTCGCGATCCACGCGCGGAAGGCCTCCAGCGGGTGTTGCGCGTGGACGATGTCGACGCCCTCCCGGCGGAGCAGCCGCCGCGTTCGCCACGCGGCCGGGAGGTCGAGGCTCCCCCGGAAGTTTATCTTTACCATCTTGACGCCGGTGGCGCGGAACAGCCCGGAGACGTTGCCCTCCTCGCGGTAGATGACCATCATCTCGCCCGGCGCCTCGCCGGCGAGGTGGAGCAGGTCGAGCAGCAGCGTCTCCATCCCGCCCCGGTTGAGGCGGCCCAGGAAGTAGGCCACCTTGATTTTCTTCTCGTGCATGGGTTAAATGTTTTTCGCGAAGATACGTATTTCCCCGTCACGTTTTTTCTCCTAACTTCGCGTCATGGAAAACAAACCGTTGGCAGAACGCATGCGCCCGGCGTCGCTGGACGACTACATCGGGCAGCAGCACCTCGTGGGGCCGGGCAAGGTGCTCCGGAAGATGATCGACACCGGCGCGCTCTCCTCCTTTATCCTGTGGGGGCCGCCGGGGGTGGGCAAGACGACGCTGGCCATGATCATCGCGGGGCAGTTGCAACGCCCCTTTCACGTGCTGAGCGCCGTCAACTCCGGCGTCAAGGAGGTGCGCGAGGTGATCCAGAAGGCGGAGGCCGGGCGCTTCTTCAACGCGCCCAACCCGGTGCTCTTCATCGACGAGATACACCGCTTCTCCAAGTCGCAGCAGGACTCGCTGCTGGCGGCCGTGGAGAAGGGGACGGTCACGCTGATCGGCGCCACCACCGAGAACCCCTCGTTCGAGGTCATCTCCCCGTTGCTCTCCCGCGCGCAGGTCTACGTGCTGCGCTCGCTGGAACGGGAGGATCTCGAGCGCCTCGTGGACCTGGCCCTGGCGAGAGATTACTACCTGAGCCGGCGCGGGATCGTCGTCAAGGAGAAGGACGCGCTCGTCGCCTACAGCGGGGGAGACGCCCGCAAGTTGCTAAACATCTTGGAACTGACGGTAAACGGCCTGAAGGAGGGCGAGACCGTCATCGACAACGAGACGGTCAAGCGCGAGGTGCACGAGAACCCCCTCCTCTACGACAAGGACGGCGAGCAGCACTACGACATCATCTCGGCGATGATCAAGTCCACGCGCGGGAGCGACCCCGACGCGGCGCTCTACTGGATGGCGCGCATGCTGGCCGGCGGCGAGGACCCGAAGTTCATCGCGCGGCGCCTGCTCATCCTCGCGGCGGAGGACATCGGGCTGGCCAACCCGAACGCCCTCCTGATGGCCAACGCCTGCTTCGACACGGTGCACAAGATCGGCATGCCGGAGGCACGCATACCGCTGGCCGAGTGCCTGATCTACCTCGCCACCTCCCCGAAGAGCAACGCGGCTTACCTCGCCATCGACGCCGCCCTGCACCGCGTGAAGGAGGGCGCGAACCTGCCCGTGCCCCTGCACCTGCGCAACGCGCCCACCGCCCTGATGAAGAAGCTGGACTACGGCCTGGGGTACAAGTACCCCCACGATTTCCCGGGCAACTTCACGGAACAGCAATACCTGCCGGACGGGCTGGAGGACGCGACGTTTTATCACCCGCGACAAAACCCGCAAGAGGCCAAAATGCTGGAACGCCTGCGCGGCTGGTGGAAGAAAAAATATAAACCATGATAGATATGAATGTATATGAAAGCATCACGGGCAAGGAGATGTTCTTCTTGCTGGCCGGGCCGTGCGTGATCGAGGGCGAGGAGATGGCCCTGCGGATCGCCGAACGCGCGTGCCGGGTGACGCGCCGCCTCGGCATCCCGTACGTCTTCAAGGGATCGTTCAAGAAGGCCAACCGCTCGCGGCTGGACTCGTTCACCGGCATCGGGGACGAGAAGGCGCTGGGCATCCTCGCGAAAGTGCGGGCGGAGTTCGGCATCCCCGTGGTCACGGACGTCCACGACGAGCGGGACGTCGAGCTGGCGGCGCCCCACGTGGACGTGCTCCAGATCCCGGCCTTCCTCTGCCGCCAGACGGGCCTGCTGGTGGCCGCCGCGCGCACGGGCAAGGTGGTCAACATCAAGAAGGGGCAATTCCTCTCCCCCGGGGCGATGCAGTTCGCCGCGGACAAGGTGCGGGAATCGGGCAACCCCGCGGTGATCGTCACCGAGCGCGGGACGACGTTTGGCTATCAAGACCTCGTCGTCGACTTCCGCGGGATCCCCCTCATGCGGCAGGCGTGCGCGTGCCCGGTGGTGGTGGACGTCACGCACTCGCTGCAGCAGCCCAACCAGTCCTCCGGCGTCACCGGCGGCCAGCCGGCCATGATCGAGACCATCGCCCGGGCGTCCGTCGCCGTGGGCGCGGACGGGCTTTTCATCGAGACCCACGAGCAGCCTTCCCGCGCCAAGTCGGACGGCGCCAACATGCTGCCCCTCGACCTGCTCGACGGCCTGCTGGAACGATTGATGCGCGTCCGCGAGGCGATACTGTAGCAGCCCCCGTTTCGCGACCTATTTCCCGCCGAGGCACCGGACGATCTGGTCGAACAAGTCACTGTTTTGCATGAACCCCCTGAAAGCCGTCGCCCCGGGTCCGTAGGCGAGGAGGGGGACGGGGAGGCCCGTGTGGTCGCTCGTGGCGAAGTCGCCAAGGAGTTCGCCCGTGGCGTAATCGCCGTCGACGAGCGAGAGACCTCCCGTCTCGTGATCGGAGGTGACGATGACGAGAGTCTCTCCATGAGTATCGGCGAATTGCAGGGCCTTCCCGACTACCCGGTCGAAGCTCAGGTACTCGTCCACGCAACGCGTCAGGTCGTTGGCGTGCCCTCCCGCGTCAATCTTGGCCCCCTCGACCATCAGGAAAAATCCCTTACCGGCGACCGCGAGGCGGCGCACGCACGCGTCAAACGCTTCCTCGATCAGGCGCCTTCCCCGCGCGGGTTCGTCCCCGTCGAAGCAGATCGCACGTTCCCCGGCGGGCGTCCCTTCCAGCCCCGCCACTCCGTCGACGAGGCGAAATCCCGCCTGCCGGGCCTCTCGTTCCAGCGCGCCTCGTTCGAAGGCCCGGGGTTTACCGCCGACGGCGAGCGCGAGGGGCGAGGCGAGGAGGTCGCGGGCGATGCTGTCGCTCATGTCGCGTTCCGGCCGGTGGGCGTAGAAGGAGGCGGGCGTGGCCCCGGTGAGGTTATCGTTGGTAATGATGCCGCACGTGACGCCACACGCGGAGAGCGCCTCCGGGAGATTTACGAGGGATGCGCCATCGGCGTCGACGCCGATGTAGCGGTTGCGCGTTTTCTTCCCGGTGGCGATGGCCGTGCCGGCGGCGGCCGAGTCGGTGTTATAATCGTCGGCAGGGGTGGTTATCAGGAAACCGGCGTTCTTGAAGCGCGTCACGTTGAGCGCGCCCCCGTTGGCCGTGGCGGCCGCCCAGAGGTGGGCGAGTCCCGCCCCGTCGCTGATGAGCAGGATCACGTTACGCGGCTTTCGGGAGATCCCGTCGCCCCGGTAGGAGGGCGTGCGGGGAATGTATTCCTCCCCGGCCGGGGCGCGCCGCTGTCGCTCGCGTCGTTCCAAGAAGTTGGCCAGCTCGGCAGGGTGGTCGGTGTTCAGGTAATCGACGCCCATCTTGATGAAGGCTTGCCAGAGGGTTTTCGTGTCGGGATTTCCCCAGAAGCGCACTTTCTTGCCGGCACGGTGCAGCGAGTCGACGAGGGCGGTGATCGCGCGCCGCTCGCGCTCGGGCAGGCGTCCCAGCCCGTTCCACGCGGTGAATTGCCGCATGGAGATGCTGTGCAGGGGCACCCTCGCGTCTTGTTCCCGCGTGTAGCGCATGCGGGGGTTCCCGTCGAAGAAAAAGAGGGGGTCGTAGTCGTCGAAGCGCCCCGGCGGCGGGACGTTCCCGCTGATCACGACGCGAACGGCGGCGGGATTCCCGTGCGGGTCGAAGTGGTGACGCACTGGCGCCAGCGCACGTTCGAGGCGCCGGAGGGTCGTGTCGGCGTCGCTCTTCAGGTCGACCAGCAGTTGCAACTCGCCGCCGCCGGGGTATGGCGTCCCGCCGTTCAGCGCGATTTGTTCCAGCAAGGGGCGCAGGTAAAGGCGCTCGAACGTGCGCTCCCGATCAATCCCCGCCGCCTCGTGGGCCACGTATAGCTCGTCGCCGTCGAGGACGACGTCCACCTCGATGGAGGCGAAGCGGTGGGCATAGGCCTCGTGGAAGGGGAGAGGGTGATTGTAGTCGTTGTGCGCGTGAGCGTTTTGGTTTGCAGTGTACGCGCGGACGACCTCTTGGCCCGCACCGCGTTCTTGCGCGGTGGAGAGCGTGGAAAGGCAACAGGCCAGGCAAAGGGCAATGATTCTACTATTCATGTTCATGTATTTAACGATTCACGGTTGAAACCAGACTTTCACGTTGTGGTCAGGCATATGCCCGCCCATCGTCTCTTGCACCCAGCGGACGAGGCTGGGGTTATTCTGCTCGTTGTCCGAGTAGACGTAGCGCACGGGGATCGGGGACAAGACCGACGGCCCGGGGACGAGTACCGGGATGCCTGTCCGCCGCCACGCGGACCATCCCTCGAAACCGTTCAGGAAGGAGTCAATCCACAACTGTTCGGCTACTTGTTGCGCGCCCCTCGCGGGGTCGAAGGCCGTGCCGGGTTGCGCGAAATAGTCCTCCTTCATCGTCCCCGAGATGTACGGGGCCTCCTCGAGCAGGGGCCACCTGTCGAAGGAGGCGATGATGGCCTCCCGGTAGGTGGCCGCCGCGCCGCCGTTCACCCCCATGCCCGTGATCATGGCCTCCGTCTTCAGGAGGAGCAACTCGGCACGGGTCATCAGGAAGGCCCTGTTCTCCACCCGGAAGCGCTTGCCGATGACGGAGAAGTCCCCGTCATCCAGCCCCTCCCGCGCCTGCAACTCCTCTTGCTCGGCGGCGCTCAGGCCGGTGGGCTGTCCCCGGTACTCGAGCGGGACCGACGGGTCGGCGCGGTGCGCGAGGTAAGAGTTGTGCGTGGGCGCGGCGTAGATGGCCAAACGCGGGTCCTCGTCCCGGAGGAGCAGGTTGACCATCACGTCGCTCACCCGCCCGTTATCGGCGAAGTTCACGCCGCTGCCGTCCGCCGGGGGATTCAAGATGAACCAGCGGTAGAAATCCACGCGGTTATCGTAGCGCAAAACGGCCTGCTTGCCCTCGCCGTCGAAGACGGGGTACTCCGCCGGGTTGTTAAAGATGGCGGCGACCCTCGCCTTGACGTCCATCTTGCGGGACTGGCGCATCAAGATGCGTACCTTGAGGGAGTTGGCGAACGCACGCCACGCCGTCGGGTCGCCGTCGAAGAGGATGTCGCGGTCGATTACCGTACCCGTCGGCAGCGCTTTCAGCGCTTGGTTAGCGGTCTCCAAGTCGTCGAGGATAGCGGCGTAGACCTCCTGTTGGGCTTGGTAACGGGGAAATTCGAGGCCGTCGACATTGCCCTTGCCCGCCTCCTCGTAGGGGATATCGCCGAAGGCGTCGGTCACCAGCGAGAGGATGTATGCCTTGCAGACGAGGGCCACCGCCTCGTACCGCGGCTGCCGCGTGGCGATGGCGATCTCCCGGAGCTGGTTCACGTCCTTGAGCAGGCGCATGGCCCCGTTCCACTCCTTGCGCCAGGAGGCGCCGGTGAGGTTGTACCGCCCGTCTCCTTCGCTGGTGCCGCCGGTCCACGCGAGGTGTTGCGCGTACTGTCCCGCCCGGCTCCCGCTGCCGGTCATGGTGCTTACCGCGCCGCTGATGATCGGCGGGAGGAGCATCTCCGGGGGGACGCTCTCCGGGTTGTTAGGATTCTTGTTGATCTCGTCGAAGTCGGCGCACGAGAATAGGGCCAGCGCTAGCGCGCCCGTGATGATGTACTGTTTCATGATTTATCGCAATTAAAAGGTGATATGAAGAGACAGGCCGTAACTCCTCAGGGAGGGGAGTGACATCGTCTCGATCCCCTGGAGCTGCCCGTCGTAGGAGGAGACCTCCGGGTCAATGTTCGGGACCTTCGTCCACAGCAGGAGGTTGCGCCCGACGAGCGAGACGACGCCGTCGACAAGCGACAAGCGCTCCAACAGGCTGGCCGGGAGGCGATAAGCGAGCCGCGCCTCGCGGAGCTTGACGTGGGAGGCGTCGAAGGTCCCGCTGCGGTCGTTGTCGTAATACGCTCGCCAATAGTCGCGCGTGGTGACGGTCGTGGCGTTCGCCGCCCCGGTATCGACGTCCGTGCCCTCGCCGATCATGTTGCCCGCCCCGTCGGCGTTGCGGTTGACAAGCGATTCTTTGAGGCTTCCCGCGCGGATGCCCTCGATGTAGGTGCGGGAATAGACGGCACCCCCGCGCTGCACGCTGAAGAGAAAACTCGCGGTGAGCGCCTTGTAACGGAACTCGTTGTCGAGGCTTCCCGTCCAGCGGGGGTTCACGTTGCCGAGGTATCCCCAGTCGCCGTTTTCCTCTTGCGGGAAACCGTTCCTGTGGGTGAGCTTGTTCTCGTTATATATCAGGTAGTCGCCGTAGAGGGAGCCGAAGGAGCCGTCGTCCTTCGTGTTCTCGGTGCGCAGTTCGAGGGAGGCCCACCGTTCCAGTTGACGAATGCGCGAGACCCCTTCCTGCTCGGCGAGGCGGTTCACCCGGTTGCGGTTGGCGGCGTAGTTGAGGGTCGCCTTCCAGCGGAAATCCCGCGTGCGTACCGGCGTGAGGCCGAGCATCACCTCGATGCCGCGGTTGGTCATCTTCCCCACGTTCATCAGCTTGGTGTCGTACCCGGCCGACGGGTTGAGGGTCACGGGGATGATTAGGTCGGTGGTGATGCTCTTGTAAAAGGTGGCGTCCAGCACGACGCGCCCGTCCGGCAGCCGTGC
The DNA here is from genome assembly GCA_031266545.1 of Odoribacteraceae bacterium. Taxonomy (GTDB): domain Bacteria; phylum Bacteroidota; class Bacteroidia; order Bacteroidales; family Marinifilaceae; genus JAIRKS01. Next base: position 7,497 of record JAISAV010000001.1, read on the forward strand.
GTCGATCCCGAACTCGTACGCGAGGACGTTTTCCGGGCGGATGTTCGCGTTAGGGTAATTGTTGTTGTGCACGGCCACCGTCTCGCCGCCCCATCCCTGCGAGATCTGGAAGTTCGTCGACGTCTGGTAAGGCTCCAAGTCCCGGCGCACCGACGCGACGCTCGCCCGCGCCTTCACGAACGTGGAGCGGTTGCCCGCCCCCAACAGTTCGGTGAGCACCGCGCTCAGGGAGGCCGACGGGTAGAAATACGAGCGATTCGTGCGGGGTAGCGCGCTCGACCAGTCGTTACGGCCCGTCAGGTCGAGGAAGAGGGCGTTCTTGTAGCCCACCTGCACCGTGCCGTACAGCGAGTTGACGCGCTTCTCCTGGTAAGAGTTTCCCGCCACGATCGCAGTAGCGTTGTTGGTGAGGTTATACACGCCCGGGATGGCCAGCCGCGGGGCGATAGCGCCGAGGCGTTCCGAGCGTTGCCTCGTGAGGCTACCCCCCGCGGAGGCGCTGAACGTCAGGTCGAGGCCCGGCGGGCGGGCGTAGGTGAGGAGGAAGTCGTGATTCGTCTCCAGGAAACTCACGTCGTCCTCTTGGTAATAGCCGTTGACGTGCTGCGCCGACGAGACGGCGTGCCGCATGGTGCGCTTGTCGACGTAAAAATCGCGCCCCGAACGCAGGAGTAGGTGCAGGCCGGGCAGGATGTCGAGATCCAGCTTCACGTGCCCGAAAAGCCGCTCGCGCTTGTTGCCGTTGAGATTCTCGTGCGCCACGAAGTAGGGATTGTTCAGGCGCGCCCCGTTGGCGCTCCACATGGGGGTGGCCTGCCGCGTGCCCCCGGATCCCTCTTGCCAGTAGTCGCGCAACTTCTTCACGTCCACATTTCGCGGCATGTAGAGGAACACGTGCATGATGGCGTCCTCGTTCTTGGCGCCGTAGCTGGTGCGGTTGTCGCTGGTCGACTGCACGTAGTTCACGTTCGCGGAGAATTTGAGCGCCGGGGTGATGGAGTAACCGGCGTTTACTCCCAAGGAGTTGCGCGTCATGTCGGTGTTGGGGACGATGCCCCGTTGCGTCATGTTCGTGTAGGAGGCGCGGAAGTCGTGGCGTTCGTCGCCGCCGATCACCGACAGGTTGTTCGTCGCGGTGTGTCCTGTCACGAAGAACTCTTTCAACTGGTCGGGATGGGCGACGAAGGGGGTAGGCACCCGCTGGCCCGTGGCGGGGTCCACCGGCGAGTCCCACTGCGCCACCAGCCGCCCGTCCATCGGCGGTCCCCAGTTCTCGATAATGTTATCGTTGACGCCGCCCCCCGCGCCATCCGCGTAGGCGTAGCGGCCGTCCCGTCCCTGCCCGTAACGATACTGGTAATCGGGCAACACCAGCGGGCTTTCCAGCATGAAGGAGGAGGAGAACGAGACGCCGATCCCGCGCGCGCCCTTGCCGGACTTCGTGGTGATGAGCACTACCCCGTTCGACGCCCTCGACCCGTAGAGGGCCGCCGCGTTGGGGCCTTTCAGGATGGAGATCGACTCGATGTCGTGCGGGTCAATCTCGGCGGCGGCGTTCCCGTAGTCCACTTCCCCCTCGCCGGAGGTGAAGTTCGGATTGTTGAAATCTTGCCGTCCGGTGAAGGCGCGCGTCGACTGCTCGTTGTTGTTGCTGACGGGCACGCCGTCCACGACGAAGAGCGGCGAGTTGTTGTAATTGTACCCACTCACGAAGTTTTGCCCCCGGATCTGGATGTTGGCGGACGCGCCGATGCCCCCCGCCGGGTTGGTGATGCGCACGCCGGCCACCCGGTCGTTGAGGCCGTTTAGCAGGTTACTCTCGCGCGCCTCCAGCAGCATGGCGCCCTCCACTTGCTGCACGGAGAAGCCCAGCGTCCGGTTCTCTCGCGTGACGCCCAGCGCCGTGACGACCACCTCGTCCAGTAATGTCGCGGCCTCTGCGAGCGCTACGTTGATGACTCGCCGGTTGCCCACCGGTTCCTCCCGGGTGGCGCGGCCGATAAAACTGTAGCGCAGCACCGCATTGCCGTCCGCCACGAGCAGGCGGTATCGCCCGTTGCCGTCGGTGATGACGCCGTTCGTCGTCCCCTTTACCGAGACGCTGACGCCGGGGAGCGTCTCTCCCGTTTTCGCGTCGGTGACGACGCCCGTCACCTCTACTCGCCCGCCCGTCACCTGCCCGACGAGGGGGGAGGCGAGGATCGTCCCCAAAATGATGATCAATAGGAATTGTTTCATAAATACACGTTTTAATCAAGTTAGAATTAACGTGACGAAGGTACGGGGCGCTTGTTTCATGCTTGTTACGCGGTCATGACGATTGATGCACGCTGGGTTAAGTAACGGTTACACCGCGCCTGCAACGTGACGTTGCGGGCGCGGTGTATGATGGAGGGGCGGGCGGCCCCCGTTACTCGACGAATATCTCCAGTAGGCGGGTGACCTCGTCCGGGTAGAGGGTCAGGTTTTTCAGGACGGCGGGGACGAGCACCGTCTCCCCCCGTGCGACGCTCACCGGCTCGCACCCTTCCGCGACGAGGGTGAAGGCCCCTTCTATGCACATGTAGATGACGAACGAGTCGATGGAGATGTAGTCCCGGTGGAGTTCCCTGTCGAGCGCGAGCAGGCTGGTGGTGAAGTAGGGACACGCGACTAGGCGCGTCGATTGGTTCGCCCGTGGCGTGTAGTTCACCTTGTGGGCGGGGTGGTAGCGGTAGTCGATCACGTCCGCGGCGAGCGCCGTGTGCAGTTCCCGCGGGTTCCCGTGGGCGTCCACCCGGTCGTAATCGTAGATGCGGTAGGTGATGTCGGAAGTCTGCTGGATCTCGGCGATAAAACAGCCTGCGCGGATGGCGTGTACCAGTCCCGCGGGGATAAAGAAGCAGTCCCCCGCGCCCGCGCGTTCCACGCGGAGGAGGTCCAGCAACCGACCCTCGCCGAGCCGTTGCAGGTACTCCGCCTTGTCGGTGGGTTTGTTAAAACCGAGGACGAGCGAGGCCCCCGGGTCGGCGTCCACCATGTACCACATCTCCGTCTTCCCGTAGGCGTTGTGCCGTAGCCGGGCCGTGACGTCGTCGGGGTGCACCTGTATGGAGAGGTCAGCGCATGCGTCGATATACTTGATGAGCAGCGGGAACTCGACGCCGAACTTCTCGTAAATGGCGTCCCCCACGAGGTCGCCCATGTACACCTCGATCAGTTCTTGCAGGTTGTTGCCGGCCAGCGGGCCGTTCAACACGACGGAGACGTGGTCCTCCACGGCCGAGATCTCCCAGCTCTCCCCAATGGGGCCTTGCCCGCTGGGTTGCCCGTCCTTGCCCGCCAGACGCGTTCCCCCCCAGATGGTGGGCTTCAGGATGGGGTGAAATTTAAAAGGATATAGCATGATGCATGATTTATCCCGCGAAGTTACTAGAATTTTCAGAACCGGCAAGAAGAGTCGACCACCCGGGGGGACGTTCCCGTCCGGGTGGTCGTCTCGCCGCGTTACATGCCAAATGGGTTGACGCTCATGTCGAGTATGTCGAAGAAATGCCACGAGGAAGAGGCCAGGCTGTGCATCAACGGGATGGTCGTCCAACCGTGGCCGGTGTCGACGGATGTGGCGGCGTCCGTGTAGGGCAGCAGCCCTTGTTCCGTGGCGTGGCTTTGGATGTAGGCGCTGATGCTCGCCTCGGCTTGTCGCAGTTCGGTGTCCTCGTGTAGCGCGAGCACTGCACGGGCGGCCGTCACGAATCCCGACGACCATTCGAAGCTGACGACCGAGGCCCTGTCGTAGAAGTCCACGCCCACGTACTCGCCCTCTTTCTTTACTCCGGCGATCTCCAGCGTTTTCTTGAGCAGTTGTGCGCTCGCATCCGACACGCCGTATTTGGCCAGCATCAACGCGTCAAGTCGCGCGGGGCCGAACGCGAGGATAAACCACGTTTGGCAGTCCGTGGCGAACTTCGTGTTCACCACGTCGGTGCTCAGGTTCTTGCCGGTGTTGAAATACTGGCCGGAGACGTTGTACATGTCCAGCACGGCGGCCTCGAGATTGGTCAGCGCCGTGGCGTACGCTGTCCGTTCCCCGGAGGTGGCGGCGTGTTCCGACATGTACCGCAACGCGGGGATGCACGAGAGGTTGTTCTCGACGGAGGCGTTCGCGTGGTAATCTATTCCGAGGTAGCTGTAGTTGTTAGGCTCCGCCGGGGCCATGCGCACGAGGCCGGAGGGGGTTTGCAGGGCCACGATCGCCCGTGCCAGTTGCGCGAGGATGGTGAAGGCGTTGTCGCCGACGGTGGTGCCGGGGAACGTCTTGTGCACGGTGGCCATCGCGTTGGCCACCCACGCGTTTTCGCCGGTGATGGGCTGCGTTTGATTGGTCAGCCATACTGCGTTTACGTGGATAATCTTGTAGAAATAGCCTTCCCCGAGTGGGATGGGCGTGTCGTAGGTGAAGTCGTGGTTACTCCTCACGTTAGAGCCGTTTCGCAGGGCGGTCACCAGTTGCCCGATGATTGCTGCGTTCTCCGCCGGGTAGAGGAGGAGCGCTTTCATGAGCGCCGCCATGTCGTACAGCACGATGCCGAACTCCACGATAGCTCGCTGGTCAGGATCCGTGACGAGATCCATGGGGCCGATAAAGCTCCTCGGCAGCGGGTGGCCTTGCAGGAACGTCTCGGCGATTTGCCGGATGTACGCGCCCGGCAGCACGTAGTCCCCCGCGACGGGGAAGGTGTGGGCCATGACGGTCTTGCCGTCCGAGAGCCACAGGGAGATGGTGTCGCGATAGTTGGCGACGGTGAACGTGGGCGGCGCGGTGATGGTCATCTCCCGCGCAGCGGTGTTGAAGGCGACCGACCAGCCCGCGGCCGTGTGGTTGAACTCCTTGACGATGGTCACCCCGCCCGTGAGCGCATAAGGGATCACTTGCGCCGATCCTTTGGCAAAAAGGCCGGGCGCCGCAAAGTCAATACCGAAAGGTTGAAGTTTCGAGGCCTTGATGGTGGTGCCGTCGGCGAGGGTGAAAAGCACGTAATCGGGATGCGAGTTGTCCACGCCGTCGGGAGCAAAAATGGCGTCGCCGGGATCGCCCTTGTCACCGGGATCGCCTTTTGCGCCGGTGTCACCCTTATCTCCTTTATCGCCGGGGTTTCCCTGCGTCCCGGTGGCCTTCACGTCGGTGGTGTTCCATGTCTCACCGTCATCCGTGGAGATTTCCCATTTGAGACTGCTCTCGTTGATGCGTACGAGCGGGGCGATGGCGTCGGTACCGTTTGTCCCGTTAACCCCGGGCGTCCCGTCGACCCCGTCCTTTCCTTTCACGGGCAGCGGGTTCCCGTCCTTGTCGGTGATGTCATTCCCGTCAATCGTCCAGTAGTAGACGCCTCCCGCCTCTCGCACGCTGATCCGCGGGGCTTGCCCGTCGAGGCCGTTCGTGCCGTGTTTGATGGTTACTTTCCCATTCTTGGCGAAAGATATCTCGTAGCCTGTCCCGTCGGAGAGGGCGGTGACTCCGGTCACGTAATCCTTGGCCTCCACGGCTGCGACTAATCTGGCCAACTCGGAGATGTCGGCATTTACCTTCGCCTCGAGGGCGGTCAAGCGGCTGGCAAGATCGGCGATCTGCCCGCGTAGTTCACTGTCATCGTACTCGCCGCAACTGCCCGTCAGTAGCAGGCATGTCGTCGCGAGGGTGACAAAAAATCTGTTCAAGTGTGGTGCTTTCATGTGATATGGTTGTTAAGTTATTATCGACGCACAACAATAAATTCTCGTACTTCCGCGAAGATAAAACATATCTACCATTCAGCGGGTGTAATTCCCGCTCATTTTTTTGTAATAATTTCAATACATGCACTGATGGGCATCTTGGGATTATACTTTGCGCGGGATGGTTTTGACGTTGCGGGCTAATGCCCCCTCGTCGTAACCACCCCGCACACGACCCCGCAACGGGATCAGATATAAACCCCGAGTTTCAGGTCGAAATGATTATGATATACCCGGGTCATGGCGTAATCGAGTGATAAGCTGACATGTTTGAAGAACCTTAAGCCGACGCGCGGCACGAAAGCAAACAACGTCCTCCTCTTCGATGACAACATGTTCATCTCTATCGCACCACCCGTGGCTGCTCCCACGAACATGCTCACCGCTTTACCTCTCCGAAAGTTGTAATCGCAAACTCCAAGCGTTTTAAGAGACCTTATATTCTCCTTCCGCCCTGTCTCGTAGACCCTCGAGAAACCGGACAACTCTTGAATTAAACCGATGTTCAGCGGCAGTGAGCGGAGATTGTAACGTATCTCCATGCCCATCGTCCCGCCGAGGGGCAGTTTTTCGGCACCATCCCGGGTAGCTCCAAAAATTATCCCGAAGTCCACTTCAAAGTTGATTCTTTGGATGCGCTTTTCCTGTCCTGCGCTACACAAGGCAAGCGCGAGAAAAAACGTGATCAAAATCAAGACGTTTGTTTTCATATCATGCAAGCGCTTCATCAGGGATTTGCTCCCCGGATGGGTTAGCAATCATCTCCTTTGAACAAGAAAAAATAACTAAATGCACAGTCACAATTATAAGATAGACAGCAATTTGTTTCATGATGTTTACAATGTAAATTCTTATAGCGTTTAGTTCGTCCGACAAATGTATGAAATCTACGTCATGATGGCAACAGAAATTATATTAATTTTTACAACAATTCTCCTAAAATAAATCACTCGTGATTTAACATTACCGGATGCCTCCCGTGTCACGGCGTGATGCTGAAGTGGAGTACAAAACGCTAACCGCCTTGATGGATATAAAATAACGAAGACAGGGGCCAATGCGAACGTTGGCCCCTGCCTTTTTACCCGGGGTG
>JAISAV010000059.1 GCA_031266545.1 Odoribacteraceae bacterium
GTGATGCACCCCGATCACGGGGGGAACGAGCGGGACTTCCAACTGTTGAATGACGCGTATTGTACCCTGTCGGATCCCTACAGCCGGGCGGCGTACGACTCCCGCCTGGGCTTTTACGCGCACGAACAACAGGCGGCAGCACGGGCGGCATCGCAGGCAGCATCGTGGGCGGCATCACAGACAACATCGCGGGCGGCATCGCAGATGCGCCGAGAAACGGAGGAGGTAGCAGCGCGCCGGAAGGCGGCGGCAACGAAGGAGAAACCTTTCCCCGTGCATCTCTTCCGGATGATTCTCTTCATTATCTTCGTCATTTACGTCGTCAGGGAGTGCTCCTGACGGGATTCACTTAATCATTAAAATATCATGAACATGAAACGAGTTTTATTTATCATGGTTTGCCTCTGGGCGCTCGCGGGAAGCGTCGCCGCCCAAGGGGTTAAGAATGTCATCTTTTGCGTGCCCGACGGGACGAGCGTCAGCGATCTGGCGCTGGCGCGCTGGTATCAATCGTACCTCTACCCGGGGCGCACGCGGCTGAACGTGGACCCGCTGCTCTGCGGGATGGTCAAGTCGCACTCGAGCAACGCGGTGATCAGCGACTCCGCCCCCGCGATGAGCGCCTACATGATCGGGTACCTGTGCCAGACGAAGTTCCTCAGCATGTACCCACCCGCGGACGCGGGGCGCGACCTGGTGGCGGTGGACTCCTTGCGGGCTTACGCTCCCTGCATAACGGTGATGGAGGCGGGGCGCGTGGTGAGGAACATGGCGACCGGCCTCGTGTTTACCTGCGAGCTTCCCCACGCGACGCCGGCGGCCACGCACGTCCACTGGTTTAACAGGGGCGATTACGGGGTCATTCAAGAGCAGATGGTGCACAACTCCATCGACGTGGTCATCGGCGGGGGCGCGGGCCTGCTGACGCCCGGGCAGGAGGCGTTTCTCGTGCAGGATGGCCACGAGGTGCTCAGGAACGACCTGCAAGGGATGAGGGCGGCGAAGGGTAGGAAGCTCTGGGCGCTGTTCGGCGAGACGCGTTTCGCGCGGACCAGCATGAGTAACGACTGGGACCGGGATACCGCCCGGGAACCCTCGCTGGCCGAGATGACGAGGAAGGCCATCGAGCTGTTGTCGAAGAACGAGCAGGGGTTTTTCCTGATGGTGGAGGGGTCGAAGATCGACTGGTCGAGCCACAGGAACGACCCGGTGGGGATCCTGTCCGAGATGCTCGCGTTCGACGCGGCGATGAAAGAGGTGATCGATTTCGCGCGGGCCGACGGCGAGACCCTCGTCGTGATCTGCCCCGACCACGGGAACGGCGGCGTGAGCATCGGCAATAGCCGCTCGGACGGGAATTACGACCGCCTGACGCTCGAGGAACTCGTGGCGCCGCTGGCGAAATGCACGAAGACCTCCGAGTTCCTGACCGAATACCTCTCCCTCCTGCCGCGAGACAGCATCCAGCCCGTCATCCAAAGGTACTGGGGTATCGCGGATATCGCTCCCGACGTGATCGAACGGGTCAACGAGGCCAGGGAGGCTTATCAAGGGAATATTCAAAATCCGGGGAAGAAGGACGCCTTCAACGACGTCATCGCCAGGGTGCTGCAATCGCGCACGCGTATCGGGTTTACCACGCGCGGGCATACCGGCGAGGACGTGTTCCTCGCCATTTATCATCCCCGGGACGAGCGTTTAACGGGGCTGGTGACGGCTCCCGAGGTGAACCGCTACCTGCGCGACGCCCTCGGGATCGGGTCGCTGGACGAGCTGACCGGCGAGTATTATTGCAAGGCGACCGATTTGTTTGAAAGCGCGAGGTTCACGCTGGACAGCGACGGGAAATCGCTTGACATCAGGCCGAAAAATAATAAAAAGGAGGTGCTGACGTTGGAGGCGAACAGTAATCTGGTCAAGTGGAAGGGCAAGTATTTGCCCGCGCGGACGAAAACCCCGGCGATTCACGTGGACAAGACCGGCACGTGGTATGTCTCCCGGGAGGTGTTATCCTTGATAAATCATCAAAAATAAACGATCATGAAACGATTATGTCTCTTTTCAGGAATCTTGCTCGTGGTGGTGATGTGGGTCGTGAGTTGTTCGCGGGTAAGCGCGGATATTAACGAGGAAGTCGTGTTTGACCAGCACCCGATCTTCGGCAAGGGGGGCATTTCTCTCGTCCCGTTGAAGGAAGGGTCTTGCGTGGTAAGCCCCTTGACCAAGACGTACAAGTTCGTCATGCACCCCGTGCAGCACGAGGAGCATTTCGCCAATCTAAGCACCAGCGACCAAACGTTCGTGGATCTCAACGCGTTCCTGACCTTGAAACCTCACCGGGGGCTGACGCCACTGTTGTTGCGCGAGTGGGGAAATGCGTGGTACGAGAATAACGTGCAGGAGGCTTTTCGAGAAATGGTCAGGAATAAATTGTGCGCGTTCGCCATGCTTGACCTCGTGGCCAATCGCCAGATTTATGACGAGATCAAGGGGGATATCCGCGAGCAGATCAAGGAGCATATCGCGAAAATAGGCCTGCCCGTGGAGGTCGTGGCACTCGTGATCAGCAAGGTCGAGCCGCCGGAAGAGATTCGTAACGAGCTAAACACGCTCTCCCAGGAGAAGGCCAAGGAACAAACCCAAAAACAAAAGTTGAGAACCGAGGAAGCCCGGCTGGCCGCCGAGCAGGCAAGGGCGAGAGCCGACCGGGCCTACATGAAGGAAATGGGGTTCACGCCGGCCCAATATATCGAATACCTGAGGGCCAAGGCGCTTGATAATCGCTCGGATATCTTGCGGTTTGAAAACGTGAAGTAACGGGAATCGCGGGGCTGCCCGGCAACGTCATCGCGTCTCGTCCTTTCGAGCAGGCGAATTGCTCGAATTTCCCGGGAGGGGGATGTTGATGGCGTTGTCGGTTGGCCTTCGCGGGATTAACTGGTAAATGTTGAAGTTTATGGGACCTTTCTTTCTTTTCCTGATTTTACCCTTTGCCTTCGGGGGCTGGATGAAGGCGCTGGGGAGTATTTTCTCGAGCACGATTCTTCTCAAAATTGCGGGGTTACTGTTTTGCGCGTTTGCCTCGTGGATCATCGTCATGCTTGAAGACGGGGTGCGTGTTCGCTACGAAAATCCCGATACGCTTTTCGTGTATTTTCCCGGCGAGATCACGAACTATAAAGAGGGTGTCGATTTTGACGCCGGGCCGGAGGGGCAGTTGATCGAGTATCACACGTACGAGGTAAGTTTGCGCGACTCCTCCGGTTACGCCCGGGATTTTTACGTCAGGAGCCTGCAGGATTTCAGCAGCGGCAATAAACTGGGAAAAGGCGATGCCGTCCTGCTCTACACCCTTGCCGGCGGGAACACGCGTACCTCCATGTATCAGATCGTCCAACAATTCCTCGCGAGCGAGCCATTAAGCGACGAGGTGAAGTTGAAGATACTAAAGGCGCTCGCCCCAACGGGCTACTACTGGTCGTTTATCTGGATCGGGTTGTTCGCCAT
>JAISAV010000043.1 GCA_031266545.1 Odoribacteraceae bacterium
ATTAGTTCATAAAAATGCATACCTTTGCGGCCACTTAAATAAATATGCTTTCAGTAGAGAGCACGGGTTTAATTAGATTAATTTGATGAAAGATGAAAATTACGGTTGTTGTTGCAACGGAGAAGCACCTGCGTTACGTGCAGGACATCAATGACGCGATTGATAATGCCGCCAAGGCGCGGGGCACCGGCATCGCGCGGAGGACCAACGAGTACGTCGCCGACAAGATCGCGCACGGCAAGGCGATTATCGCCCTGAACAGGGAGGAGTTCGTCGGGTTTTGTTATATCGAATCGTGGGGTCACCAGAAGTTCGTCGCGAACTCCGGGTTGATCGTCAAGGAGTCGTACCGAGGCCTGGGCATCGCCAAGCAGATCAAGAAGGCCGCCTTCGACCTGTCGCGCGAGCGCTTCCCGGACGCGAAACTATTCGGCTTGACCACGGGCGAGCAGGTGATGCGCATCAACACCACGCTGGGCTACGTGCCCGTGACCTTCGCCAAGCTGACCGACGACGAGGAGTTCTGGGCCGGTTGCAAGTCCTGCGTCAACTACGACATCTTGCAACGCACCAACATGACGAAGTGCCTGTGCACCGGCATGATCTATGACCCGGTACAACACCCGGAGGAGCACAAAAAACCCTCCGCGCTGAAAAAATTATTGCAAAAATTCGCGTAACCCTTTAATCACATACCTGCATGAAAAAAGTAGTGTTAGCGTACAGCGGGGGACTGGACACCTCCTACTGCCTGAAATACCTGAGCGAGGAGAAGGGACTGGAAGTCTACACGGCCCTCGCCAACACGGGTGGCTTCAGCGCCGCGGAACTGGCCGAGATCGAGAAGAAGGCCTACGAGTTGGGAGCCAAAAAACACGTGGCCATCGACGTCACCGGGGAGTACTATGACAAATGCATCAAGTACATGGTCTTCGGGAACATCTTGCGCAACAAGACCTACCCCATCTCGGTCAGCTCCGAGCGCGCGTTCCAAGCGCTGGCCATCATCCGTTACGCCAAGGAGATCGGCGCGGAATACGTGGCGCACGGCAGCACGGGAGCCGGAAACGATCAGGTGCGTTTCGACCTCTGTTTCTCCGTCTTCGTACCGGGGATCACCATCCTGACCCCTACCCGCGACCTGCAACTCAGCCGCGAGGACGAGATCGCCTACCTCCGCTCCAAGGGCATACAGCGCGACTGGTCGAAGATGGCCTACTCCATCAACAAGGGCATCTGGGGAACCTCCGTGGGCGGCCGCGAGACCTTGACCCCCGACCAAAACCTGCCGGAAGACGCCTACCCCACCCCCCTGCAACGCGAGGGAAGCGAGGAGATCACCCTCTCCTTCGAGCGAGGCGAGTTGACCCGCGTCAACGGCGAGACGGCCGACACGCCCGTCGCCCTCATCTCCCGCCTCGAGGCGATCGCCTCCCCGTGGGCCATCGGGCGGGACACGCACGTGGGCGACACCATCATCGGGATCAAGGGCCGCGTGGGCTTCGAGGCCGCCGCCCCCCTGCTTATCATCAAGGCGCACGAATTGTTGGAAAAGCACACCCTGGCCAAGTGGCAAATCTACTGGAAGGAGCAACTGGGCAACTGGTACGGCATGTTCCTCCACGAGGCGATGCACGCCGAGCCGGTGATGCGCGACATCGAACGATTCCTCGAGCACTCCCAGCGAAACGTCACCGGTGACGCGCGCGTCCTGCTGCGCCCCTACCACTTCGACCTGCTGGGCATCCGTTCCGACCACGACCTGATGAACACCGGCTTTGCCCGCTACGGCGAGTCGAACATGGCGTGGAGCGCCGACGACGTGAAGGGCTTCACCAAGATCCTCTCCATCCCGCTACGCGTCTACAACGCCGTCAACGGCGAGGAGTCATGAACAAGCCCGTGATCGGCATCGTTGGCGCGGCGGGCTACACGGCCGGTGAGTTGACCCGGGTACTCCTGAACCACCCCGGCGTGGAGTTGCGTTACCTGCAAAGCGAGTCGAACCGCGGCGCCCGCGTCGGGAGCGTCCACGAGGACTTGATCCACGAGGATCTCGTCTTCTCGGACGTCGATCTCTCGGACGTTGACGTGCTCTTCCTCTGCGCGGGACACGGCCACGCGACCCGCTTCCTACAGGAACACCCCCTGCCCGACCGTGTACGCGTGATCGATCTCGGCAACGACTTCCGCCTGACGCGGGATGCCGGTCCCTTCGTCTACGGCCTCCCGGAACTAAACCGGGAAGCGATCCGACAGGCGCGTCGCGTGGCCAACCCCGGTTGCTTCGCCACGGCGATCGAGCTGGCCCTGCTGCCCCTCGCGGCGGCGGGAACATTAAGCGGCCCCCTCTCCGTCTTCGGCGTGACCGGCTCCACGGGGGCGGGACAGCGCCCGACGGCAGAGACCCACTTCAGCCATCGCGTCCAGAACCTATCGAACTACAAGGTCTTCACCCACCAGCACCTCGCCGAGATCAACGAGACCCTGCGCCATGCCGGGTGCGTCGACGGGCCGGACATCGCTTTCGTCCCGACGCGGGGAGCGCACGCGCGCGGTATCCTCGCGAACGTCGTCTTCCGCTCCGCCACCCCGCTGGAGGAGTTGCTGGAGATCTACCGCGCATGCTACCGCCACCACCCCTACACCGTGGTGAGCGACGCCCCTGTCCACCTGAAGCAGGTGGTCAACACCAACTACTGCTTCCTCCACCTCGACAAGGAGGGGGACAAGGTGCTCGTCACCTCCGTCATCGATAACCTGCTCAAGGGAGCCTCCGGGCAAGCCGTGCAGAACATGAACCTCATGCTGGGCCTCGACGAGACGGCGGGACTGTCCTTGAAAGCGAGTTATTTTTAACCTTAACACCAAACGACCATGTTATTCAACGTGTACGACCTGATGGACATCGAACCGGTGGAAGCCAGCGGCTGCTGGCTCCGCGACAAGAACGGCGACCGCTACCTCGACTTCTACGGCGGCCACGCCGTGATCTCCATCGGCCACTCTCACCCGCTCTACGTGGAGCGGGTCGGGCGGCAACTGCAAAAGATCGGTTTCTACTCCAACTCCGTGATCAACCCCCTGCAGGAAGAGCTGGCGGAACGCTTGACGGCCCTCTCCTCGTGCGCCGGTTACAACCTCTTCCTGTGCAACAGCGGGGCGGAGGCCAACGAGAACGCCTTGAAGCTGGCCTCCTTCACCACCGGCAGGAGCGAGATACTGGCCTGCCACGCCTCCTTCCACGGGCGCACGAGCGCCGCGGTGGCCGCGACAGACCAGCCGGCCATACAGGCGCCGCTGAACAAGGTGCACGCCGTGACCTTTATCGACCTGAACGACACGGACGCTGTCACGCGGGCGCTCGCCACCCGGCGATACGCCGCCCTGATCGTCGAGGGCATACAGGGCGTCGGCGGCATTCGCGTGGCGGAACCCGCCTTCCTACGCGCGGCGCGGGAGGCGTGCGACGCGAGCGGCACCTTCCTGATCCTCGACGAGGTGCAGTCCGGCTACGGCCGGAGCGGGAAATTCTTCGCCTTCCAGCACGCGGGCGTATCGCCCGACGTGATCTCGATGGCCAAGGGGATGGGCAACGGCTTCCCCGTGGCCGGTATTCTGGTACGGGACACGATCCCCGCGCGCGTGGGGATGCTGGGCACCACCTTCGGGGGCAACCACCTCGCGTGCGCGGCCGCGTTGGCCGTGCTGGAGGTGATCGAGAAAGAGCGCCTCGTCGAGCGCGCCGCCTCGCTGGGCGAGGAGTTGAAGCGTCACCTCGCGGCCGAGGAGGGCGTGATCGAGGTGCGCGGCAAGGGCTTGATGATCGGCGTCGACACGGACATCCCGCACGCGATTCTCCGCCGTCGCCTCTCGCGCGACCACCGCGTGCTGGTCGGCTACAGCGGCCGCAACACCCTGCGCCTGCTGCCGCCCCTCGTCGTCTCCGACGAAGAGGTCGAGCTATTCCTGTCGGCCTTCCGGGCGGCGCGCGCGAACGAGCGGGAGGGCAAGTCATGACCTGCACGGTGATCAAGATCGGGGGGAGGCTCGTCGAGGACGCGGCGTCGCTGGGACGCCTGTGCGATCGCCTCGCCTCGTCGCCGACGCCGCTCGTCGTGGTGCACGGCGGGGGGGTGCTGGCCGACTCCCTCGCCCGCTCGCTGGGCGTCGAGACCCGCGTCATCGACGGGCGGCGCGTGACGGACGAGGCCACGTTGCGGGTGACCGTGATGGCATACGCCGGGTGGGTCAACAAGAGCATCGTGGCCGCCTTGCAGCGGCGCGGGATCAATGCCTGCGGCCTCTCCGGCTGCGACGGGCGGGTCGTCACCTCCCGCCGGCGCCCGGCGGGCGAGATCGACTGGGGACACGTCGGCGACGTCGAGCGGGTGGACGCGGGTGCACTTTCCCGCCTCGTCGAGCGGGGGATCGTGCCGGTGCTCTCGCCCATCACCCTCGGCGACGACGGGGAACTGCTCAACACCAACGCCGACAGCGTGGCCACGGCCGTGGCCGCGGCCTTGAACGAGGTGACCCCCACGGGACTCCTCTTCTGCCTCGACCAACCGGGCGTGCTGGCCGACGCGGGAGATCCCTCGACGCTCGTGCCCCTGCTGACGCGGGCGCGATACGAGGAATACCGGCGCGACGGCATCATCCGCGGCGGCATGTTGCCCAAGCTGGAAAACGCCTTCAAGGCGCTCGCCGCGGGCGTTCGCCCGGTACGCTTACTCCCTCCCGACGACCCGTGGAACGGGGCGACGGGAACAACCCTCGCGGAACGATGAACAGCGCGGAAGCCATAGCGTTGCTCGAGCGCATCATCGCGATCCCCTCCTTCAGCAAGGAAGAGGGAGGCGTGGCGGATCTTATCGAGGCGACGCTCGCCCCCCGCGGTCACGCCCCGCGGCGGAAGGGCAACAACGTCTGGGCGCTCGCGCCGGGGATACGCCCGGCGGGGCCGACCATCCTCATGGACGCCCACGTCGACACGGTGCGACCCACCGGCGCGTGGGAAACCGACCCCTTCACGCCGGTGACGCGCGACGGGAAAATCTTCGGCCTCGGCAGCAACGACGACGGTGGCAGCCTCGTCTCGATGCTGGCCGTCTTCCTGCGCCTCGCGGGGCGACGGAGGCCCTACAACCTGATCTTCTCCGCCTCGGCCGAGGAGGAAAACACGGGGAGCGGCGGCATCCAGTCCATCCTCCCGGAGCTGGGGCGGGTGGATCTCGCCCTGATCGGGGAACCCACCGGGATGCACCCGGCCATCGCCGAGAAAGGGCTGATGGTGCTCGACTGCACGGCGCGCGGCGTGGCGGGTCACGCCGCGCGGGAGGAGGGCGTCAACGCCATCTACGCGGCGTGGACGGACGTCGCGTGGTTTCGCGACTATCGTTTCCCGCGCGTGTCGCCCCTGCTGGGGCCGGTCAAGACGAGCGTCACCGGGATCGCGGCCGGCAGCCTGCACAACGTGGTGCCCGCGGAATGTCGCTTCGTGGTGGACGCGCGGGTGAACGAACTGTACACCAACCGGGAGGTGCTCGACATCATCCGGGAACACGTCGCCTGCGAGGTGACGCCCCGCTCGCTCTCGCTCAACTCCTCCGCCATCGCGCGGGAACACCCCGCGGTCAAGCGCTGCGAGGCGCTGGGACGCGTGCCGTACGCCTCCCCCACCACCTCGAACCAGGCCGTCATCCCCTTCACCTCCCTGAAGATCGGGCCGGGCGATAGCGCTCGCTCGCACGCCGCCAACGAGTACATCCGCCCGCGAGAGATCGAGGAGGGAATCGAGCTATACGAGCAAATACTGGATAACCTAATCATTCCACATTCATAATTCATGATTCAATGTCATCAACTTAAGCCTAAAATACCGGTTCGTCATTGCGAAGGCGAAGCCTGAAGCAATCCACAGCATTGTTTTGAACTGGATTGCTTCGCTTCGCTCGCAATGACGGGAAGCGGTTTTTTCTCAAGTAAAACAGCATTAATTCATAATTCATAATTCATAATTCAACAACATGAAACTTTGGGACAAGGGATACGACATCGACCGCTTCACCGAGCGGTTCACCGTGGGACAAGACCGGGAACTGGACGTGATGCTGGCGCGCGCGGACGTGCTGGGTAACTTGGCGCAGGCGCGGATGCTACGCTCTATCGGGCTGCTGTCCGGGGAAGAGGAGGAACGCCTCGCGGTGGCCTTGAGGGAGATCCACCGGCGCGCCGCGCGCGGGGAATTTGTCATCGAGCCGGGCGTGGAGGACGTGCACTCGCAGGTGGAATTCCTGCTGACGGCCGCCTGCGGCGAGGCAGGGAAGAAGATCCACGCCGGGCGCTCGCGCAACGATCAGGTGCTGCTCGACCTGAAGCTCTTCTCGCGGGAGGCGCTCTTCGAGACGCTGGCGCGCGTCGAGGAACTGTTCGAGCTGCTGCTCGCGCGGGCGGAAGAGGGCAAGGAGATCCTCATCCCGGGGTACACCCACCTGCAGGTGGCGATGCCCTCCTCCTTCGGGCTGTGGTTCGGCGCGTACGCCGAGTCGCTGGCGGAGGATCTCGTGCTGCTCAAGGCCGCCCGCGACGTGGTGAACACCAACCCGCTCGGCTCCGGCGCGGGGTACGGCTCCTCGCTCCCGCTCGACCGGTCGATGACCACGCGCCTGCTCGCCTTCGACGACCTCGCGTATAACCCCGTCCACGCGCAGATGCAGCGCGGGAAGATGGAGAAAACCGTCCTCTTCGCCCTCTCCGGCGTGGCGGCCACGCTGGGACGACTCTCCGCCGACGCCTGCCTCTTCGCGTCGGCCAACTTCGGCTTCGTGACCCTCCCCGAGCGCTACACCACCGGCTCGAGCATCATGCCGCACAAGAAAAATCCCGACGTCTTCGAGCTGATCCGGGCCAAGTGCAACCGCCTGCAGGCGCTCCCCGCGCAGCTCGCCATGATCTCGGCCAACCTCACCTCCGGGTACTTCCGCGACATGCAACTCGTGAAAGAGAGCTACCTGCCCGCCTTCGGGGAGCTGCGCGATTGCCTCTTCATGGCCTGCCTGCTGCTGCAGGAGGTGGGGTTGCGCCGCGACGTGCTGGAAGACGATCGCTACCGCTACCTCTTCACCGTGGAGGAGGTCAACCGCCTGGTGGCTGCCGGCGTTCCCTTCCGCGAGGCTTACCGCGAGGTGGGCGCGCGGGTGCAGCGCGGCGAGTTCACGTGGGAAGGGCGCCGCATCGAGCACGTCCACGAGGGGAGCATCGGCAACCTCTGCCTCGACCGCATCCGCGCGAAGTTCGACCGCGGGAAGGCCGGCTGGAACATCGAGGGTATCCGGGCCGCCGAGCAACGACTGCTC
>JAISAV010000046.1 GCA_031266545.1 Odoribacteraceae bacterium
CTTTCTCCATCTTTAAAACATTCAACATATCATGCGTTTCACGTGGTTATTAATAGAGTTCTTGATTTCATTCCTACATGATATGCGTGTTCAAGGCTTATTCGTTCCCTTGACGTGTCAGGAAAAATCATGGTTCTAACTCCCGCGATACCGCATCTGCGCAAGGCCGCAAAGGTAGAATTTATTTTTTAGAAGAACAATATGGGAGTAATTACGAGTTAGAAATTACGAGACGCGGCCTAATCACGACGAATCGACATCGCTTACTTAAGCCGAAAAAATCGTCCGGCCTAAGTAAACGACATCGATTCGTGATTAGACTTGTCTCGTAATGGCTAATTCGGCATCGAGCCTGATTAGCGATTCACTAGAATATCTTGAATCCCACGGTGATGTTCGTGGTCTGGGGCCTGCTTATGGTCTGCCCGAATTTTTTCAGGCCGAGGTCGTAGCTGATATCCAGCGTGGCCCGCCAGATGTCGACGCCCACGCCAGCGCGCACGTAGAACATCGTCTTGTCGGAGGTGATCAGGGGGGGATTTTCCATGTTCGTGATGTTATCCCCGTATTCTATCGGCTTGAACAAGAGCGAGGCGATCGGCCCGGCGAACGCGCGTACCTTGGCCAGCGGGAAGTCCAGAAACTTCACCCCCAGCAGGATAGGAACGTCCAGCGAGGAGATGCGGAGTTTCGTGTCGTTGATCGAGCGCTCGATCACCACTTCCTTGTGCGTGTAGTCGATGGCCGGTTCAAGGTAAATGCCCTTGACAAAGTTTACCCGTCCGAAGAGGCCCGCCGCGTATCCCCAGTGCGTTCTGGTGTGGTAGTTGGTGGCGTACATCTTGTTGTAGCTCCATCCCCCGTGTACCCCTAACTCGAAAGATTTTTGCTGGGCCATCGCGCTCGTGCCGGCGAGGGCGAGAAGAGTGAGAAAAATGAATTTTTTCATGTTACATCGTTTTTTGTGTATTACACATTGTTAATAATTATGTTTGTTTTAATTGTATGTCGCTTAAATTCAGAGAGGACAATACCCGTGGCGACGCCCACGTTCAGCGACTCGGCCTCCAGCGAGACGCGGGGGATGGTGAGCCTGCGGGTCACCAGCCGCTCGATCGACGGGGAGATACCCGCCCCCTCGTTTCCCATCACGACGATCCCCCGGTCGCCCAGGCTGCTGCTGTAGATGTTCTTGCCGTCGAGGAAGGTGCCGTAGCACGGGAACCCCTTGCCGATTCGCCCGGGGAGGAAGTCGAGCAGGTTGACGTACGAGACGCGGACGCGGAAGATGGCGCCCATGCTGGCTTGCATGGATTTCGGGTTGAGGTGCCCGGCGCAGTTCCGGTCGCAGAGCACGCGGCGCACCCCGAACCAGTCGCACACGCGCAGGATCGTGCCCAGGTTGCCGGGATCCTGTATGCCGTTTAGCGCGACGGTCAGCTCGTCCACCGGCGCCTCGGGGGGCACGGGGGGCGGGACTTCCGCGAGGGCGATCACCCTCGGCGACGACTTAAAGGTGCTCACTTGTCCCATTTCTCGCTCGTTTGCCTCCATGACGGTGCACCCCGCGGGGAGTTCCCCCGCGTTTGCCAGCCACCCCGGGAGGGCGATTAACGTGTCGATTTTCAGGCCGGAACGCAATAGCTCGTCCACCATCTTTTCACCCTCGATCTTGAAAAGATTATATTTATCCCGGAATTTCTTTTTTCCAAGGTTTTGAATTACATTTGTTAGGTGTTTACTCGGCATACTGCAAGTCGGTCTGTTAATCAAAACACAAAGATAGTACTTTTTTGAACTATGAGCATGGAGACGCCAAACAAGATTACTTTTTTTTTATTTATCTCGCTTTTTGCCTGTGCCTGTTCGCCCCTGAAGTACGTGGGAGAGGAGGAGTATTTGCTGGATCGGGCGCGGGTCACGAGTGATTCGCACGAGTTGAAACGCGCTGATTTAAAGAAGGGTATTCGCCAAAAGCCGAATACCCGCCTGCTGGCGTCGGTTCGTTTTCACCTGTGGTTGTATAACCTGAGCGGGCGGGACACGTCGCGGCGGCTGAACAGGTGGCTGCGCGGCATCGGGGAGGCCCCCGTGATTTATAGCCCCCTGCTCGCGGGGCGGAGCGTGAGGCAGATGGAACTGGCGCTACAGAACGAGGGGTATTACCGGGCGAACGTCTCGGATACCGTTTATTTCAAGAAGCGGAGGGCGCGCGTGGAGTATCGCGTCCACGCGGGGCAGCGCACCTCGATCGAGTCCGTCTCGTTCAGGAGCAGGAGCAGGAGTGACGCGAACCGGGTGGCGGAGCGGACGGGCTTGCTCGACGTCTATTACCGGGACACGACGGCCACCACGTTGCACCCCGGCCAGCCGCTGGACATTGACTTGCTGGATAGCGAGCGAGAGCGCATCACGGAAGCGTTGCGGGCGAAGGGCTATTATAATTTCTCGAAGAATTTCATCCAGTTTATCGCCGACTCGACGCGCGGGGGGGAAGGGGCGAGTCTCGCCGTGCGCATCGCCGATAACACGAACGACACGAATCTCTTCCGCCGCTATTTCGTCCGGGATATCCGGATAGACCTCGATTACGACCAGTTGGCCACGATGAACGGCGCGGACACGGTCACCAGCCGCCTGAATTATAACGGGTACACGATTATTTACCGCGACGGCTTGAAGATCAATCCCAAGGTGATCGTGGAGACGATCCAGATCAACAAGAACGAGTTGTATAACATCCAGCAGGTGCTCGAGACTTATTCCCGCCTGCAGGCGCTGAACCTGTTCCGCCTCGTCAGCATCGAGTTCAAGGAGGGCGAGGGGGAAAGTCCGGTGAAGCCGCTGGATTGCACGATTCGCCTGACGCCGCTGAAGCGGCAGTCTTACAACGTGTCCGTGGAGGGGACGAACACGTCGGGCAACCTCGGGATCGGGGGAAATTTCACCTATAACCACCGCAACCTCTTCAAGGGGGGCGAGGATTTCTCGATCGGCGTCTGGGGCACCGTGAAGAAGGAGCGCCTGCGGGAGGGCGCGGGGATCTTTAACACGCGGGAGATCGGCGCCGAGGTCAAGTTCGTGACCCCGCAATTCTGGATGCCGGTCTTCTGGATGAAGAATTTTCGCCGCGATTTCGCCCCCCGGACGCTGCTCTCCTTCTCGTACGGCTTCGAGGACACTCCTTATTATACGCGTTCCATCGTCAGCGCCCGCTTCGGCTACCTGTGGCGGAAGGCCGACAAGAGGTGGCGCTACGGCCTCAACATCGCGGACATGAACTACGTGCAGATGAATAACGTGGAGAGCAGCTTCATCGACAGCCTGAAAAACGAGTACATCAAGAGCGCTTACACCGACCACATGATCCTCTCCGCCGTCTTCACGGCCACGTACACGGACCAGTTGCTCACCCGGAAGGAGTCGAGTTATAATTATTTTCGCGTGAACGTGGAAAGCTCGGGCAACCTCCTGTGGGCGATAGACAAGGCGGCGGGGCGGACGCGGCAGAACGTCGTCGCCAACGATTATTATTACAAGTGCCTCGGGGTGCGTTACGCGCAGTTCGTGAAGATGGACGCGGAGTACCGCTATCACTGGTCGATGAGCCGGGGCAACTCGCTCGTGTGGCGTTTCATGGCGGGGTGCGGTTACCCTTATGGCAACATGAAGGTGCTGCCCATCGAGGAGGCCTACTACTGCGGCGGGGCGAACGACCTGCGGGCGTGGCAGGCCCGCACGCTGGGGCCGGGATCCTTCCTCTCCGCGAACAACGGGCGGCGCTGGTACCCGAACAGCGTGGGGGATTTCAAGCTGGCGGCCAACGTGGAGCAGCGCTTCGCCCTCTTCTGGCTGCTGGAGGGGGCGATCTTCGTGGACGCGGGCAACGTCTGGAACGTCCACCCGAAGGAGGACCGGGCGGGCAGCCGCCTGACGAGCGAGTTCTACAAGCAGGTGGCCATCGGGACGGGCGCCGGCCTGAGGCTCAACGCGAATTATTTCTTGCTGCGCTTCGACCTGGGGATCAAGGTCAAGGATCCCACGCGCGCCGGGGGCGATCGCTTCGTGCTGTTCAACAGGCACGGGGGACTTCGCCGCTCCGTCTTCAACATCGCCATCGGCTACCCGTTTTAAACAGGGGATATGTTATCACAAGTGATCGTTTATTTATCCCTGCTGTGCCAGGTCATGGCGATGGGATACGCCATCAGCCTTTTCAGGCAGACCAAGTTCAACGTGGCGTGGATCATGATCTGCACGGGCTTTTTCTTGATGGCGGTTTACCGGGTGTTTGAATTATTCCCGGTGGTAGACCGGCTGGCGGAGGACCTGTACACGGCGAAGGTGTGGCTCTCGCTGGTCATCTCGCTGGTCTTCGCGGTGGGGGTTTTTTACATCCGCAAGCTATTCCAGTTCCTGCGCCGGGTGGACAGGATCCGCGACGAGGCGGAAAAGCGCGTGCTCTCCGCCGTGATCCGTACGGAGGAGCGTGAACGCCAGCGCTTCGCCAAGGAGCTGCACGACGGCCTAGGCCCGCTGCTGAGCGTGAGCAAGATGCTCCTCTCCGGTTTCGACACCTCGAAGCCGGACGAGGTAAACGAGAAATTGATGCACAACCTGCAACAGGTGGTGGACGAGGCGATCGTCAGCGTGCGCGAGATATCGACCAACATCAGCCCTCACATCCTGAACGACTTCGGGTTGAAGGACGCCGTCTCCTCGTTCATCAAGAAACTGCGGGCGGCCGAGGGGATCGACATCCAGTTGCGCTCCAACGTCGGGCGGCGCCGCTTCTCCTACAACGCGGAGGTAATCATGTACCGCGTGATCTGCGAGCTGATCAACAACACGATCCGCCACGCGCGCGCCAGCGAGATACGCATCGACCTGCGCTGCGTCGACGAGGTGCTCTACCTGACTTACGAGGACAACGGCGTCGGCTTTGACGTCCAGCAGGCCATCGGCAACGGGGGCATGGGACTCAGCAACATGCGCTACCGCCTGAACTCCGGCGACGGCGACGTGCAGTTCACCAGCGAGCCGGGCAAGGGCGTCAAGGCCCACGCCCACATTCACGCGAAAATAAAATAATCACGTATGAAAGTTTTTATAGTAGACGATCACAAGCTCTTCAGGGAGGGTTTGAAATTGCTGCTCTCCACGCGGGAGCACGAGGTGCACGAGGCCTCCGACGGGCTGGAATTCATCCGGGCGCTCCCGGGCGTGGATTGCGACGTGGTGCTGATGGACGTCGAGATGCCGGGCATGAACGGGATCGACGCCACGATCCAGGCCATGAAGATGAGGCCCGACATGAAAATCATCGTCCTCTCCATGTACGGCGACGAGCAATATTACTACAAGATGATCGACGCCGGCGCCAAGGGCTTCATGCTCAAAAATTCCGGCATCGACAAGGTGGTCACCGCCATCGAGAAGGTCTCCGGCGGCGAGAGCTACTTCTCGGAAGAGCTGCTCGTGGGCCTCCTCAACACCATGCGGGGCAACAAGCAGGATCCCCCCGAGACGAACGACAACGAGCTGTCCGGACGCGAGATGGAGGTGCTCTACCACATCTGCCTCGGCCTCTCCAACCAGGAGATCGCCGACCGCCTCTTCATCAGCAAGCGCACCGTGGACAAGCACCGCGCCAACCTGCTGGGCAAGACGGGGTGCCGCAACACGGCCGCCCTGATCATCCACGCGATCAAGAACAAGATGATCGACATCTAAAACCCCCGGGACGTGAACGGCATGATCTTCGCCGCAGGGCTGGGCACCCGCTTGTGGCCGCTGACGGCCGACCGCCCCAAGGCGCTCGTGGAGGCGCGCGGCAAACCCTTGATCCAGCACGTGATCGAGCGAATGAAAGAGGCGGGCGTGCGGCGCCTCGTGATCAACGTGCACCACCTCGCCGGGCAGGTGGAAGCCTTCTTGCGCGACCGCGACTACTTCGGGCTGGACGCGCTCCTCTCCGACGAGCGGGAACGGCTGCTGGACACCGGCGGCGGCCTCCTCAAGGCGCGCGACCTCTTCCTGCCCGGCCTCCCCGTCCTCGCGCACAACGTGGACATCCTCTCCGACGTCGACCTCGCCGCCCTGCTCCGGGAACACGCCGCGCGGCAATCCCGCGCCACGCTGGTCGTGCAACCCCCCGTCACCGACCGGGTGCTGCGCTTCGACGACCGGGGCGCACTGGCCGGCTGGGAAAACCGCGCGACTGGCGAGCGGAAGATCGCCAATGCGCGTTTCCACGCCTCCATGCCCTTTAGCTTCTGCGGGATACAGGTGCTAGGCCCGGCTTACCTCCGCGAGATCCGCCACCGGGGCGCCTTCTCCATCATCGACGAGCACCTCGCACAGGCCCGTCGCCACGACCTCCGCGCCTTCCTCCACGAGGGATCCTGCGTCGATGCGGGCACGCCCGAGGCCATCGCGCGCCTGAACGCCTAACCCTCCTCCTCTTCCTCCCAACCGGCGAGGTGCCGGATCACACCCTCCACGAGAAACGCTTGCCCCTCGCGGGGTGAGACCTTCGGGTTTTTTCTTTATATGTGCAAGATGAAATTACTTGGCGACTTCTTCCAGTAATGTTTTTTTCATGGTTTCATGATTGCGGAAATCATTGCGCAACTTATAGTTGCTATTTTTGTCGACAAGCACGTATGAAGGGATGCCATCAATACCAAACTTATCACATACATAATTCCACTGTTTCTCGTTGACCCGGTAGTGCTCGCCTTTGATGTCGGAAATCATTGTAAGCCATTTTATTTCCGGCGACGACGGACCGGTGAGGTATAGGAAGACAAGATTGTCGTTTTTTAGCACGTTGTCCTTGAGTGGTTCCGTCTGGCTTATGGCAGAGCGGCATGGCGCACACCATGTGGCCCAGAAATCGACGAGCACAACTTTCCCCTTGTAATTCCCGATGATGGCGTCAAACAACTTCTCGTCAGATACTTTCGGCACTTCACAAATCGTGTATCCCGTCTTGTTTTTTGCGTCCTCTAATTGCTTTTGAAATTTTTTATCCAAAACAGACAGGACGTTCGCGTAAAAAGGATTTTTCACGGAAGCCAGTTCCGCTTGATCATGATCCGTCCATGGTATCCTTGTTCCCACTTTCCTGCTTAAACGATGAATTTTTTGTAGGTCGTACAGGAAGCCTTCTTTATGCCCGGTGATCATCTCCAAATCCGTTTTGCCGGTGAAATACATGGAGTATATGAAAGGAAACATCTCCGCATACAAGTATGTTGTGCCGTCAATGCGGAGATCTTTGAGCGTCTCGTAATGTTTCTTGGTAAATCTCGGTGCATTGTAGTTTTTTAATTCTCGCTGTTCTCCCGGGATTTTATTTTTAATGCGGAAAGCCCTTTCCAGTTGGTTTTCACCGTTTATGATGAAACTATGTACAAGCAATTTGTTGTCGAGATCAAGCAGTTCTTTTTCGATTGCGGAAAGATCGGTGGATTGCGCCATCACTTCTGAAATATCTTTATATTTCGTGATCACGTAATCCACGTATTCATCTGCATTCATGCCGGCGATCTCGTCATACGTTTTCCTGTCTTGCAACTCTAATTTATACTTGTTGTTTGGGTTATTGATCGCCTGGTTGATCGCGGTGTACTGGCCAGTGAAATACAATACAGGTTTCGGGGTGTTTTTCGCTTTCAGGTAACGCGCACCCCGGCGTCCGCTTTCCTGTAGGTCAACGTAGATGTCCAACGTTTCTCCCGGTGAACTGATAAACGAAAAGGATAGTCCTGATGCGCAAAAAATAAGGTTTCTCATTGTCCCGTATTGTTCAAATTCCATAGAAGCATTGCCCTCTTCGTCGATGGGAAAAACGGTTTCGACTTCATCGGGCGAAAAAACATGACGGTTATATATCGTACCTTTCCCGTTACTCATCCCTTTCCGGTATCCCAGCAGGTGTAGATTTATGCGCGTTGTTCCGATATTTAATTCTGCCTCCGGTAGCGAGCCTGACATGTCCGGTCGCGCGTCGCGAAGTTCCCGTGGCAGGCCTTCGGGATACCCCGCAGGGGAGGCTTTCCCTGTTAAATCAATGTCATATAATTTGAAGCACTCATCGCAATCCGATTCGATAAAATCGATTTTTTTCAGCTTGCGGTCAATCGGCTGGAACATAAGCACGAATGATGCTTCCCCCGACTCGGGCATCCAAAATTCTTTCCCCAGCTCGATCCCTTCCGAGCCTGTAAGGAAATACTTACGGTCACCGGCCTGCAAGTAGGTCTGTGGGTCGATGCGTATCCAGTATTTCGGACGGTAAAAAGCGTCAATGTAGAAGATCGTGGCCGTATCGGTCAGGATGATTTTGTCGATCTCGAGCGTATTGGTGTTTCTTACCTCGAAGGTAGGGCGCTCAATCGTGCGAGCACTTTCCTTGCATGATATGCTGCATATCGATGCAAATAACATAACTAATAATAGATTTTTCATGGTTGTCATTTAAAATTATGGCAAAGATAGAATAATTTAATACATGATCCAACAAGTATTGCACCGGTATGATCGACGCCTACTCCTCTTCCTCCCACCCGGCGAGGTGCCGGATCACACCCTCCACGAGAAACGCTTGCCCCTCGCGGGTCTCGGCGCTTTCCAGAAAACGGATCGCCTCCTCCCGCCTCCCCGCGGGAATATCGCCGTTCAGGTTCTCGATCACCGTCGAGGCCTCGAGGGCGGTGACGAAATCCTCGTCGAGCAGCAGGTTGACGAACACCTCGAGGTGCCCCGAAAAGTCAAGCGCCGACTCCCAGCAGACGCGCAACAGGTTGGCTCGCCCCTCCTCTCGCCCGGCGCTGGCGAGCCGCTCCGCGAGCAAGGTCGTCAATCCCGTCTCCTTGACGTCGGCCAGCAACGTGGTGAGTCGGGCGATCAGGTAAGCGTCGCTCGCGTGCAGCAAGGTCTCCACGAGTTCCGGGACGATGCTGAAATCGTCGTTGGCCCTGATCTCCTCGATGGCCTGGTCCACCAATTCCTGCTGGCGGCTTTTTAGCTTTTGTAAAATCTCTTGTTTGTGCTCCATAAACCGGCTTTAATGTCGGGCAAAGGTACGCGAAAAATCGGATACTCCCGTTGTTGCGAACACTCCCGTTGTCCACGCGGTTCACTTCTCGCGCTTCCCTTTTTTCTTCGCGCGGGGGTGATAATTCACGATCGCGTCCCGCAGGAACGCGTTGTCGAGGTGCGTGTAAATCTCCGTGGTGAGGATGGACTCGTGCCCGAGCATGTCCTGCACGGCGCGGATGTCGGCCCCCCCGTTCACGAGGTGTGACGCGAACGAGTGGCGCAGGGTGTGGGGCGAGACCACTTTGTTGATCCCGGCCTTCAACGTCAGGTACTTGATGATGTTAAACACCGACACGCGCGAGAGTTTTTTCCCGAACCGGTTCAGGAACAAGGTGTCCTCGTCTTTCTTGTTTTTCGGCAGTTCCTTCCGGGCGGTGTTCACGTAGATGCGGATCTCGTCCTTGGCCTTGGTGTTCAGGGGCACGAAGCGCTCCTTGTTGCCCTTGC
Organism: Odoribacteraceae bacterium; assembly: GCA_031266545.1. Classification (GTDB taxonomy): domain Bacteria; phylum Bacteroidota; class Bacteroidia; order Bacteroidales; family Marinifilaceae; genus JAIRKS01. The sequence goes on from JAISAV010000046.1 coordinate 9,556, forward strand.
CTTCCACCTTGATGATCCCCGCGCGGAAGTGGATGTTCGAGAGCTTCAGGTTGCTCAGCTCGGAGACGCGCAACCCGCAGGAGTAGAGGGTCTCGATGATCGCCTTATCGCGTTGCCCCTCGGGCTTGTCGAGGTCTACTGCGTTGATCATGGCCTCGATCTCCTCCACGCTCAGGACGGTCGGCAGCGGACGGGCGCATTTGGGCGTCTCCAGGCCTTCCGCCGGGGTGGCCTGTAGCTTGCCGTCGTACACGAGGTACTTAAAAAACGCCTTGATGCCGGAAACGCTGCGGGCTTGGCTGCGGGCGTTGACCCCCGAGTCGCTTAACGTGGCGAGGTAAGCGAGCAGCATCGGCCGCGTGACCTCGTCGGGCGGCACGACGGGAACGGCGCTCGTGAAATATAGCGCCAGCTTGTTGACGTCATTCAGGTAAGCCCCCACGGAGTGAACGGACAGGGCTTTTTCGAGCGTCAAGTAGCCCTTGAAGCTCTCGATGGTTTCGTGCCAGGTGATCATAAAAACGGGTCTTGGTGTTACATGCCGGCGTCCCGTGCCGGGGGCGCAAGGTAGTCATTTTTTTACCCGCCCGGCGTGGCCCCGCGTTATTTTTCTTGACAAAACGGGTATAGTTTTCGCGTGCCCGCGTGGAATTGGAAAAATTCACGTAGATTTGTCCTCGTTAAATCAAACGAAGAAATGAACATACTTATCTTGAACGGGCCGAACTTGAATCTCCTCGGGACGCGGGAGACGGCGATATACGGGGAGGTCCCCTTTGAAGAATTTCTGGCGGGCCTGCGGCGGCGCCACCCGGCGATCACGCTGGATTACTACCAGTCTAACCACGAGGGGGACTTGATCGACAAGATCCACGAGGCCGGCTTCTCGCGCGACGGGATCGTGCTGAACGCGGGCGCCTACACGCACACCTCCGTCGCGCTGGCCGACGCGATCGCCGCGGTACCGGCGCCGGTGGTGGAGGTGCATATCTCCAACACGGCCCGGCGGGAGGAGTTCAGGCACGTCTCGCGCCTCGCCGCCGCGTGTGCGGGCGTGATCGCCGGTTTCGGGCTGGACTCTTACGAGCTGGCCGTGATGGCGCTGGCCCGACGATGACCGGTGATTCATGATAAACACGCACGCGCACACTATATATATAAGGTATTCATGAAAATCCTCTGCTCTTTTATCCTCCTGTCGGCGTTATGCGGCGGGTGCAAGGAGGAACCGGCCCACGCGCTGGTCTACTTCAGGGATTACTCCTCCACGTTCAACGACCTGAACGAAAAACACCTCGCCGCGGCCCGGCAACGCGGTATCAAGCCGATCGCCTCCGCCGACGAGGTCGGGAAGGCCTCCCGCGCGTTGAAAAAAGTCTCCTCCGGTCGCCGCTATCAGGTGGCCGACCTCACGCACTCCATCCCTTATCTGGTGCCGGAAGCCCGCGACCTGCTGGAAACCATCGCGGAAAACTTCCAAGATTCGCTGAAGGTAAAACACTTGCCTCCCCATGCCCTGGTCGTCACCAGCCTCCTGCGCACCGGCGGCGACGTGAAGAAGTTGCAACAAAAGAACGGGAACGCCAGCGCCAACTCCGCCCACCTCTTTGCCACCACCTTTGACATCGCGCACGCCCGCTACAAGCCGCTGGGGAAAAAGACGGCCTCCATCGACCAGCTAAAAAGCGTGCTGGCCGAGGTGTTGCGCGACCTGCGGAAATG
>JAISAV010000138.1 GCA_031266545.1 Odoribacteraceae bacterium
GTGTGTCTGGTGAGATAGTTAAAACTGTGGATGGAGGCGTCGGGGGTACATGCGCAGTAACCGAATCGGATTTTCCGTCAAAGCCTGTTGTTTCCGTTACGGGCGTGATGTTTAACAACCCCAACAGCATGACACTTTTCGTGGGCAACGAGGGCTACTTGGTCGCCGTCGTGCTCCCCGACAACGCTACCAATAAGGATGTAACATGGACTTCGAGCAAGCCCGGCGTTGCCACCGTCGACACAAAGGGTACAGTAATTGCCGTGGGCGTGGGCGAGACAGATATCACAGTGGAAACTACTGATGGCGGCTTCACGGCTACCTGCACTGTAACGGTAACCGAAGTGCCTGTTGTTTCCGTAACCGGTGTAATGCTTAACCCCTCCAACTACATGGCGCTTTTTGTGGGCGATAAGGGATCCATGTATGCTATTGTGCTTCCCGATGACGCCACCAATAAGGATGTAACATGGAATTCGAGTAAGTCCGGCGTTGCTACTGTTGACACAAAAGGCACAGTAACTGCCGTGGGCGTGGGCGAGACAGTGATCACGGTGAAAACCGTTGACGGCGGTTTCACGGCTACTTGCACCGTAATAGTAACCGAAAAGCCGGTGCCGCCTGTTGTTCCCGTAACCGGCGTGATGTTTAATAACCCCGACAACATGACACTTTTCGTGGGCGACGAAGGTTCCTTGCACGCCGTCGTGCTTCCCGTCGACGCCACCAATAAGAAGGTAACATGGGATTCGAGCAAGTCCGGCGTTGCCACCGTCAACGAGAAGGGCACGGTAACTGCCGTGGGCGTGGGCGAGACCGTGATCACGGTGAAAACCGCTGACGGCGGCTTTACAGCTACCTGCACCGTGACGGTAGAAGGGCCTAAACCTTAAACACGATAAATATCAAACAATGAACAGATTTGCAATGTCAATTCAGGGCCTGTTTATCGGGGTGGCGATGCTCGCGGGGTGCGATGACGCGGAACCCGTCCCCGGTATCCAGGCGGAGAACGAGGCGGCGCTGGCGCAAACCCCGCAGGTCTGCCCCTACAGAATCTGCGCGCTATAAATCATCACGAAAGGGTTGGGGCTGGGGTAAACCCAGTCCCTACAGTATAATCACGATATGTTGCCGTAGGGGTTGAGGTTGGGCTTGTCCCTGCCCGCGCCGCGGGCATGCAAAGTCACGCCATTCGCGTGCTCGTGAAAAAAGGGCGTCCTATAAAAAGGACGCCCTCGCACGTTAACTCAAAAATCTAAAAGCAGGATTTTTATTTATCGTTCATGGATATTAAAAACTCTTCGTTCGAGCGAGTCTTTTCCAGCCGGTCTTTCACGAACTGCATGGCCTCGATGGAGGTCATGTCGGTGAGGTAATTGCGCAGGATCCAGATGCGATTCAGCGTGTAATCGTCCAGCAAGAGGTCGTCGCGCCGCGTGCTCGAGGCGGTGATGTCGACCGCCGGGTAGATGCGGCGGTTGGAGAGCTTGCGATCCAGTTGCAACTCCATGTTGCCCGTGCCCTTGAACTCCTCGAAGATCACGTCGTCCATCTTGGAGCCGGTCTCGGTCAGCGCCGTCGCGAGGATGGTCAGCGAGCCGCCGTTCTCGATGTTACGCGCCGCCCCGAAGAAACGCTTGGGCTTGTGCAGGGCGTTGGCGTCCACGCCGCCCGACAAGACCTTGCCGGACGCGGGGGAAACCGTGTTGTAGGCGCGCGCCAGCCGGGTGATGGAATCCAGCAGGATCACCACGTCGTGGCCGCACTCCACCATGCGTTTCGCCTTTTCGAGCACGATGTTGGCCACCTTCACGTGGCGCTCCGCCGGTTCGTCAAAGGTCGAGGCGATCACCTCCGCGTTCACGCTCCGCGCCATGTCCGTGACCTCCTCCGGTCGCTCGTCCACCAGCAGGATGATGAGGTAGACCTCCGGGTTATTGGCCGAGATGGCGTTGGCAATCTCCTTCAGGAGCATCGTTTTACCGGTCTTGGGTTGCGCCACGATCAGGCCGCGTTGTCCCTTGCCGATGGGGGCAAACATGTCCACCACGCGGGTGGAGATCGTCGCCCGCCCGCTGCCGGTCAGGTTAAACTTCTCGTTGGGGAAGAGCGGGGTCAGGTGGTCGAACGGGATACGGTCGCGCACCGCCTCCGGCGACTTGCCGTTGATCTTCTCCACCTTGATCAGGGGGAAGTACTTCTCCCCCTCTTTCGGCGGGCGGACGGTGCCCACCACCGTGTCACCCGTGGAAAGCCCGAAGAGCTTGATCTGGCTCTGGGAGACGTAAACATCGTCCGGCGAGTTCAGGTAATTATAATCCGACGAGCGCAAGAAACCGTATCCATCGGGCATGATTTCCAGCACGCCGGAATTGAGAATGATCCCTTCAAACTCGTAGTATTTATCGCGCTTCTCGTATTTCATCTTGGTATCGCGCCGTTCCTCCTCCTCGCGGAAGGAGAGCAGGTCATTCTGCGCGGGCGACTCGACGCGGACGGGCGGGCGTTCCAGCTCGTTATCGTCTTCCTCCTCGAAAGGCTGCTGCACCGCCTCGACGTCCCGCTCGGCGCGTTTCACGAGGATCGGCCGCTTGACCGGCCTCTCTTCCGGCTTTTCCGGTTGTTCCGGGGCCTTCTCCTGCTTGACTTCCGGGGCTTTCGCCTCCTCGTTTTGCAGCGGCTCGCCGGCGGGCTTGTTGATCACCCGTTTCCGTCCTTGTTTTTTCTCGGCGGGTTGGTTGGTCGCGCCCCGTTCCGGCTTGCCTTGATCGATCACCACGCCGTCCCGCGTGCGGTTCAGCACGATATCCTGGTCGAGGATCGCGCTATGGCTCACCTTGATCACCTCTACCTCGTCCTTTTCCTTGGGCACGGGCAGGAGCGCGGGTTGCTCTTTCTTGACCTCCTCATTTACAGGCTGGGCGCCGCGTTTTTTGCGTCCTCTCTTCGCCCCTCCCTCTTTCGCGACTTGCGGCTCGACGGCGGCCACCGGCTGCCTCTGGGGAGCCGGTTCGTTCTTTTCGGGTTGTTGGCCCGCCTGATTCTCTTTCTTTTCCTTGTCGTGCTTCGGTTTTCTCTCCCGCTTCACCTCCCCGGTTTTCGGGGCATCCGTGTTGCGCGGCGCCCGGGCGCGCGGTTTCTCTCTCGGGTCGACCGGCACGGTATCTTCCGCCGGCACGATGGCCTGCTGATCCAATATTTTATATATCAGATCCTTTTTGAGATACGACTCCACCCTTTTTACATTTAAATCTTTCGCGATCTGGCGCAGTTCCGGGAGTAATTTCTCGTTTAATTCTAAAATGTCAAACATGTAAATTTTAATTTGAATTATCTAAAAGTATGTCGCCTCGCAAGAAACAAGGCGGAAATGCGGGGCAAAGCTAATAAAGAATTATCTTTCCACCAAACAATTATGGCTTTTTTATTTTATCGCGGCAAGTAAAGCACGCTTTTGGCTTCAAAATAGGGATCGCTAAAATAATCCGAAACGGGATAAATCGTCACCTCGCGCCGGAAATCCCGGATCTCCTCGCGGAAATCGCCCCCCTTCAGGTAGAGGATCCCGTTCGGCAGGGCGTTAAAATCTCCCCCGCGGATTTTCTTCCGCGTCCACGAGACGAAAAGGGGAAAAGCCGTGACGGCGCGGCTCACGACAAAGTCAAAGCGCCCCTCCACCTCCTCGACCCGGGCTTGCCTCGCCCGCACGTTGTCCAGTCCCAGCGACGCCGCGATCGCCTCCACCACGCGCACCTTTTTGCCGATCGAATCCACCAGCAGGAAATCAACCCCCGGGAAGAGGATCGCCAGCGGGATGCCGGGGAAGCCTCCCCCCGTGCCCGCGTCCAGCACCCGCGTGCCCGGCTTGAAGCGGATCACCTTGGCGATGGCCAGCGAGTGCAACACGTGATGCAACGCCAGCGCGTCGATATCCTTCCGCGAAATCACGTTAATCTTCTCGTTCCACTCCCGGTAGAGCGCCTCCACCCGGGCATAGCGCGCCAGTTGCCCCTCCCCCGCCTCCGGGAAATAACGGCGAATCAATTCCTCGCTCACCGCTTCCTGTTATAAACGGGTAAATACAACAGGCACAGCACGCCGAGGAGGATATAAATCACGGTCATCGTCCCGTGCGTCAAGAGGGCGAAGGCTTTCGTCAGGCTCTCCACCCCCTCCCCGGACGGCAGGTAGAGCATCAAGGCGGCGATCACCATAAAGTGCCACGCCCCCATCCCCCCCTGCACGGGCGCCACCATGCCGTAGCTGGAAAGCACGAAAACCGTCAACCCGGCCATCGGGCCGAGGTGAGAGGTAAACTCGAAGCTGAAGAAGCAGACGTAAAGCATCAAGTAATACATCAACCATATAAATAAGGTGTGGAAGATAAACAATCCCTTGCGCGGCACCGCCCTCACCGCCAGCAAACCCTCCTTGATCCCGGAGAGAAACGAGCGCACCCGCGCGGGAAAAATCCCCCGGCGCGCCAGCACCACCAGCGCCACCAGCGCCAAGAGCAACGCGACGCCCCCTCCCCACGCCCACCCGGAGGAGAGGATGCCCGCGAGTCGTTCCCGCACCCCCGCGTGCGTCTCCAAAAAGAGGTGAAGCCTGCTAAATTGCGTCGCCACCACCACGAGCGTCAACGCCAAGAGCACCAGCACGTCAAACACCCGCTCGATCACCACCGTCCCCAGCAACTTGGAGAAAGGCACCCGCTCGTACTTGCTCACCACCCCGCACCGCGTCAGCTCCCCCATCCGCGGGATGGCCAGGTTGGCAAAATAACCGATCATCACCCCCATAAAGCTGTTCGAGAAGGTCATCCGGTAGCCCATCGAGCGGGCGAGCAACTGCCACCGGGCCGCCCGGCTGACGTGGCTCAACACCCCCAGCACGATGGCCACGACGATCCAAAAGTAATTCACGTCATCTCGCAGCATCTTCAACAGCTCCGCCGGATCCTGATCCCTGTACACCAGCCAAAAGAGGAAAGCGGTGGCGATGAAAAAGAGCACGAACTTTACACATTGTTTATAAAAAGGTCTCATGCGTTCACGTTATCTCGTTCAATTATTCTCCCGTGTCAAAATAAAATCGTTATTTTGCACGGCCGTTGCAAAAGTAAACAATAAAAACGAAAACGACACGTGAACATGGAGGTACGCGCTAAAAAACACCTGGGACAACATTTCCTGAAGGACCAGAACATCGCCCGGAAGATCACGGGAAGCCTGCTCCCCGTGACGCAGGACGTGCTGGAAGTGGGGCCGGGCACCGGCGTGCTGACCCGCTACCTGCTCGAGATGCCGGTATCCCTGCGCGCCGTCGAGATCGACGCCGAGGCCGTCGAGCACCTGCACGCCGCCTTCCCCGGCCACCGGGAGCGGATCACGCGGGGCGACTTCCTCGCGATCCCCCTCCCCCGCTGGTTCGACGGCCCTTTCTCCATCATCGGCAACTTCCCGTACAACATCTCCTCCCAGATCTTCTTCAAGGTGCTGGCCCACCGGGAACGGGTGCCGCAGGTCGTCTGCATGATCCAGAAAGAGGTGGCCGAGCGCATCAGCTCCCCCCACGGCAACAAGAGCTACGGGATCCTCAGCGTCCTGCTACAAGCCTACTACACGATCGAGTACCTCTTTACCGTCAACGAGCAAGTCTTCGACCCGCCGCCCAGGGTCAAGTCCGCCGTGATCCGCCTCACCAGAAACGCGCGGGCCACCCTCGGCTGCGACGAGCGGCTCTTCCTCGCCGTGGTCAAGAGCGGCTTTAACCAGCGGCGCAAGACCCTGCGCAACTCCCTGAAAGCCCTGTTGCCGGCCGGCTTCTCCTCGGACAAGCTCGCCCTGCGGCCCGAGCAACTCCCCGTCGACGATTTTATCGCCCTGTGCAACGAGATCCAACACCCTAATACCTCCGCCCCGTGCAACAATTTGAACTGACCCGCGAGTACCTCGACCACCTCGAGGAGCTGATACAGGCCAACGACCCCGTCGCCGCCTTCCAACTGATCGAAAACCTCCACCCCGCCGACATCGCCGACATATTGGAAGAACTGGACGCCGACGAGGCGCGCTTCCTCTTCCTCTTGATGGACAACGACGTGGCAGGCGACGTGCTCGCCGAGCTGGAGGAGGACGAGCGCGACCGCTTTATCCGCTCGTTCCCGCCGGAGGTGATCGCCAAGCGCTTCGTCGACAACATGGAGTCGGACGACGCCGCCGACCTCGTCGGGAACATGTCCAACGAGCAACAGCACGAGGTACTCTCCCACCTCGAGGACATCGAGCAGGCAGGCGACATCGTCGAACTCCTCCACTACGACGAGGACACCGCCGGTGGCCTCATGGCCAAGGAACTCGTGCAGGTCAACGAGAACTGGACGATCCTCACCTGCCTCCGCGAGCTAAGCCGGCAGGCCGAGCAGATCGACGAGATATTCTACATCTACGTCGTCGACGACGACGGCATCTTCAAGGGCCGCCTCTCCCTCAAGAAGATGATCCTGTCGCCCACCTCCACGAAGATCAGCAACATCTACCTGCCGGAAGTCGCCAGCGTCACCACCGACGAACCGGCCGAGTCCGTCGCGCGAATCATGGAGAAATACGACCTCGTGGCCATCCCCGTGGTCGACTCCATCGGGCGGCTCGTCGGTCGCATCACCATCGACGACGTCGTCGACGTCATCCGCGAGGAGGCCGAGAAGGACTACCAGATGATGTCCGGTATCACGCAAGACGTCGAATCCTCCGACACCATCTGGACGCAGACGAAGGCGCGCCTCCCGTGGCTCGTCATCGGCCTCTTCGGCGGCATGTTGGCCGCCTACATGATCTCCTTCTACGAGGCGGAGATCGTCCTCTTCCCCGCCACCGCCATGTTTATCCCCGTCATCACCGCCATGGGCGGCAACGTCGGCATCCAGTCCTCCGCCATCGTCGTCAAGGGACTGGCCTCGAACTCCCTCGGCGTGAAAAATATCTTCCAGAATATCATGAAGGAGACCAGCGGCGCGCTCCTGAACGCCACCTTCTGCTCGTCGATCATCTTTATCCTCACGCTGCTCTTTAACACCGGGTCGATGGCCATGCCCCTCACGGTCACCGTGTCGCTCTTCACGGTCATCCTCTTCGCCTCGCTCCTCGGCACGGCCTTCCCCCTGCTGCTAAACAAGATGAAGATCGACCCCGCCCTCGCCACCGGCCCGTTTATCACGCTGACCAATGATATTATCGGGCTGAATATTTATCT
>JAISAV010000165.1 GCA_031266545.1 Odoribacteraceae bacterium
CTTTTATGGGGGAAAAAAACCGATACCGGGGATCCGGCAAGCAGGTTTGAAGCGATTATAGAAAGCGCTTACGAACGGACAGGGGAAAAAGTGGTTGTTCTTGTTGACGAATATGACAAGCCGCTTATAAACACGATGGAAGATGAAACTTCAAACGCCGAAATCAGGACTTTACTGAAATCATTTTATGGCGTGTTGAAAAGCGCCGACCGGCATCTCCGCTTTGTCATGCTCACGGGCGTTACAAAATTTTCAAAAGTCAGCATTTTCAGCGACCTGAACCAGCTTGAAGATATAAGCCTGAACGAAAATTTCGCCGGAATTTGCGGCATTTCCGAAGCGGAATTATTGCAGAATTTTCAACCCGAAATCCAGGCGCTGGCGGAACGCAGGAAAATGTCACGCGACGAAGCCTTTGCCGAAATGAAAAAACGCTATGACGGCTACCACTTTGCCAAAGTCAGCGAAGATATTTACAACCCGTTCAGCATATTGAATACCTTTAAGAAACTGGATTTCGACTACTACTGGTTTGCTACCGGCACGCCGACGTTTTTAACGAAAGCGTTGAGAAATCAAAATTATGATATCCGCAAATTTGAGGATAACGTGTATATTTCTGCTGTCTCCATCATGGACTATCGCTACGAAAATCAAAATCTCGTGCCGCTGCTTTACCAAAGTGGGTATTTGACCATCAAAGCACACGATACTGTTTTGGACGAATACACGCTTGGCTTTCCGAACGAAGAAGTAAAGTACGGTTTTTTGAACGAGCTTTTGCCCGCGTATGTTCTGGCGCCCGTTGCCACGGGCATTTTTTCGGTGACCGATTTTTTACGACAACTGATGAAAAATGACGTTGAAGGATTTATGAACTCGCTGCAGGCGTTTTTTGCCGCCATTCCCTACGACGCCATCAAACAGGAACACCGTGACGAACAGTATTACCAGCACGTTTTTTACCTGCTTTTCACGCTGATGGGACAGTTTATACAAACCGAGGTAAAAAACAGCACGGGCAGGGCAGATGCAGTTGTAAAAACATCGGAAAGTATTTTCGTTTTCGAGTTCAAAATGGATAGCTGCGCGACGGCAGAAGACGCGCTTGCACAAATTAACAGTAAAGATTATGCTATCCCCTACTCTGCCGACCACAGGAAAACGGTCAAAATCGGCGTGGAATTTTCGCGAGCGGAACGGGGAATAAATAGGTGGCTGGTTGAATAAGATTCTTTATAACCCGAGTTCGGGATAAGAATAGCCCGTTAGTGGTTAGTGGTTAATGGTTAGTGGTTAATGCTTGGCGAGAAGGGCTGACGGCTATTCCTTAACGGGGTTGCGAGGAGAAAAGGCCGTTTTTCTATTGATATGGATGCCCTACGGGCAACAAATCAATGGACAGTATCGCGTAGTGTGTGCGTAAATTCCAGACGGACGGGCAAATGGTCGCTGTAGCCGCCGAGGTAGCGGGGGCCGCGGTAGGTGGGGAAGGGTCTTTTGCCGTAGCGCGTCTTGTCCTCCTCGAGGAGAAATTCTCCCGCGAATACTTCCATCCGGCGCGCGGCTTGCCACGCGAACGTGCCGTTCAGTAGCACGCCGGAGACGATGACGTGATCCAGCGTCTGCCACTTGCCTTGATAGCGGTAACTGCCGGTGGCGGCCTGCCGGTAGTGGTAGGCGGTGTTGTATAGTCCGCCGGGCGCCACGCGGCGGGTTTCGGCGGGTTTCACGCCCAGTGCCCGTTGCGCCCGCGTGCCGGGTCGGCCGTTGAGGTCGCCCGCGAGGATGATGGCCGCCCCGGCGTCGCGGCACTGGATGGAGTCGATCGCCCGGCGTAATACCGCGGCGGCGGCCAGCCGTTTCCACTCGCTGCGTTGCTCGCCGCCGATCATCGAGGGGAAGTGGCAGACGAACAGGTGAAGCGTGTCGCTCTCTTGCAGCAGACCCTTGCAGTAGAGGAGGTCGCGCGTGGTTCCCGCTTGCCCGAGGGGCACGTGCAGGAAGGCTTCCGACAGTACCCGGAAGAAGGCCCGGCGGTAGAGTAACGCCACGTCGATGCCCCGCGCGTCGGGGGAATCGGCGTGCACCACGCCGTAGTCGCCCGCCGCCAGCGCGGTCCTGCCCGTCAGGTCGAGCAGCACGCGGCGGTTTTCCACCTCGGCCAGGCCGATGAAGAGGGGCAACGCCTCCCCGCCCGCGGCGACCAGCGCCCGCGAGAGGTGCAGCAACTTCCGGTCGTAGCGTTCCCGCGTCCAGTGGCGCGTGCCGGCGGGGGTAAACTCCTCGTCGCGCGTGGCGGGGTCATCGCGCGTGTCGAAGAGGTTTTCCACGTTGTAGAAGACGATACCGCGCACCTCCTGCCCCGGGGCGATCCCGGTGGAAAGCAAGAGCGCGAGCAGGCAGCCGGTGATTACCCGGCGAGCCATTTGAGGAGGTCGTTCCCGTTGGCGAAAATGAGCAGGAACAAGATGAAGATCATGCCCGCCACCTGCGCCTTTTCGAGGAAGCGGTCGCTGGGCTTGCGCCGGGTGACCATCTCGTAGAGCAGGAAGAGGACGTGCCCGCCGTCCATCGCCGGTATCGGCAGCAGGTTCATCACGCCCAGCACGATGGAGAGCAAGGCGGTCATCTCCCAGAACGAGGGCCAGTACCACTGGCCGGGGAAGATGCTGCCGATGGAGATGAAGCCGCCCATCGATTTCAGGGCCTCGGGATCCTTGAACAGCTTGAATTGCTTGAGGTAGCCGGAGATCCGCTCCACGCCCATGCGGCAACCGGCGGGGATGGCGGCGAGGAGGGAGAAGTCGCGGGAGACGTACACGAGGTCGTCTTTCAGGCGCCAGTATATCCCGATCAGGCCGTCGCTCCCGACGGGGAGGGCGATGGCGAGGGTGTCCGTCCCGCGGAGGACGTGGGCGGAGAGGGTGTCGCCCCGGCGCGACTGGATGAAGGCGTTGCTCTCGTCCGCGTAGGTGAAGGTCTCGCCGTCGAGCGCGAGGATCCGGTCGTTTTCCAGCAGGCCGGCCTCTCGCGCGGGCGACTGGCGGGAGAACTGTGCGATCTCTCCCGTGTAGAGGCAGCGCGGGGCGAGGTAGTTTTTGCGCTTGAAGCTCTTGGAGGAGGAGGCCAGCAGCGCTCGCCTGAAGGAGGGCGGCAGGGTGACGGTGAGCGGCTCGCCGTCGCGCAGGAGTTGCACGTCGCTCACCTCATCGAGGAGGATCGTCCCGACGATGCTCGCGAAGTCGTCCACCTGCTTGCCGTCCAGCGCGAGGATGATGTCCCCGTCGCGGATCCCCGCGTCGTGGAACAGCGAGTCGGCCACGACGCCGTATTTCGCGTTCGCCGCCGGCAGGTAGCGCTCGCCCCACGCGTAGAGGATCAGCCCGTACAGCAGGAAGGCGAAGAGGATGTTGACCATCACGCCGCCGATCATGATCAGCAGGCGCTGCCACGCCGGTTTGGAGCGAAACTCGTGGGGCTTCGGCGGCTCTTTCATGCTGGCCAGATCCATCGACTCGTCGATCATCCCCGATATTTTCACGAAGCCGCCGAGGGGAAGCCAGCCGAGGCCGTATTCCGTGTCGCCGCGGTGAAACTTGAAAATGGAGAACCACGGGTTGAAGAAGATGTAGAACTTCTCCACCCGCACCTTGAATAGCCGGGCCATCGCGTAGTGCCCCAGCTCGTGCACCAGCACGAGGAGTGATAAACTCAGGAAGAATTGTAACGCCTTGATGATTATTTCCATCTCTTTATTTTATAGTTGTTCTCGCGCCAGCCTTCGCGCGACCCCGTCCGTGGCCGCGTAATCCTCTAACGAAGGCGAGGCGACGCGTGTTATTTTGTCTATCGTTTGCTCGATGATCGCCGGTATGCCGGTGAAGGGGAGGCGCCCGCCGAGGAAGGCCTCCACGGCCACCTCGTTGGCGGCGTTCATGGCGCAGGGGATGTTGCCCCCGCGGCGCGTCGCCTCGAAGGCCAGCCCGAGGCAGGGGAAGGCCCCCGCTTCCGGGCGCTCGAACGTCAGCGCGCGGCACGCGTCGAAGTCCACGCGCGGGAGGTCGGAGGCGAGGCGATCCGGGTAGGACAGGGCGTGCTGTATGGGCAGGCGCATGTCCGGCGCGCCGAGTTGCGCCTTGATCGAGCCGTCGGCGAATTGCACCATCGAGTGGATGATGGATTGCGGGTGCACGAGCACCTCGATCTGCCCCGGCGCCACGCCGAAGAGCCAACGGGCCTCGATGACCTCGAAGCCCTTGTTCATCAGGGTGGCCGAGTCGATCGTCACCTTCGCGCCCATGTTCCACGTGGGGTGTTGCAGCGCCTGCTCGGGCGTGACCCCGCGCAGGAAGGCGCTGTCCTTGCCCCGGAACGGGCCGCCCGACGCCGTGAGGATCAGCTTCTCGACCGGGTTGTCCCCCTCGCCGGCGAGGCACTGGAAGATCGCCGAGTGTTCCGAGTCCACCGGCAGTATCGCCGCCCGGTGGCTCGCCGCCAGCCTGCTGATCAACTCCCCGGCCACCACGAGCGTCTCCTTGTTGGCCAGCGCGATCGTCTTCCCCGCCCGGATGGCGCTGATCGTGGGCGCGAGGCCGCTGTAGCCGACCATCGCCGTCAGCACGACGTCCACGGGGCGCGCCTCCACCGCCTGCGCGATGGCGTCGCTGCCGGCGTACACCTTTATATCTTCGTCCCGCAGGAGGGCTTTCAGCTCCCCGTGTTTCGTCTCGTCGGCGATCACCACCATGTTGGGTTTAAAGCGGGCGGCCTGCCGGGCCAGCCCTTCCGCGTCGCGGTGGGCCGTCAGCACCTCCACGCGGAAGCGTTCCGGGTGCGCGGCGATGACTTGCAGGGCCTGCGTGCCGATGGATCCCGTCGATCCGAGTATGGCCACGTGCTTCATCTTCACTCGAAGTTGATGTATTTTTCCGGGTCGACCGGCTTGCCGCCGCGCCATAACTCGAAGTGGAGGTGAGGCCCCGTCGTCTGCTCCCCCGTGTTGCCCACGACGGCGATGGCTTCCCCGACGCGCACGGGGTCTCCCTGTTTCTTCAGCAACTCGGAGTTGTGCTTGTATATGGAGATAAAGTCCCCGGCGTGCTGCACTTGGATGACGTAGCCGGTTTTCAGCGTCCAGTCGCTGAAGATCACGACCCCGCCCAGGACGGCCGACACGTTCGCGTTCTGCTGCGCGACCAGGTCGATCCCGTAGTGGTGGACGCTCTCGTCAAAGTGGGAGGAGATGATCCCGTGCGCCAGCGGGGGAAAGCAGTGGTAGAAATTCTCGGAGGAGGCCGCCGTGGGCAAGGCCCCCAGCGTCAGGTTAAAGCGCTCGCGCTCCTCGACCAGTTCCCGGAAGTTCCGCTCCTCGTCGCTCGCGCCCAGCGGGACGGTGTCGTAGTTCATCTTCACCGCCGGCGCGATCTCGCCGGTCAGGGAGTCGGCGCGGCCGTTTTCCCCGGCGATCACCGCGCGTATGGAGTTGAAAAAGCGGTCGCGCCGGGCCAGCTCGACGGCCAGCGAGTCCACCCGCAGGGCGTTCATCGTGATCTGCCGTCTCATGCCCCTGTCCGGGTACCCGGGGATAAACTCGCGCAGGCCGGTGAAGGCGATCAAGATGGTGGTCAACGCGACCAAGATGACGGATAACATGCTCAGCGCGCTGACGACGTGCAGCCGCGACAGGCGCGCGTGCATCACTTCCTCGAAGGTCGTCTCGTTCATGATGGAGAGTTTATACTTGCTCTTCAGCTTCTTCCAGAATTTTTTCTTGGCTTTCATGGGCTATGCTTAATCCCCTAAATTCGGGTCTCCAAAAGTAGTGTAAAATTTTTATTCTCTCGCCATATCTCCCGCTTTACCACCCTTCTTTTTATTATTTTTAGAATATAGTATAAATTAACGTTAAATCGTAACCTGTTCGATAGCTTTTACTTTCAACACGGTATCTTCGCGCTACAAAACATCAATAAATAACTTTACTCATGAAAAAAAGAATCTTCTTGTGCTTGTTGATCGCGTTCACGAGCACGCGCTTGTTCGCGCAATATGACATGAATAGCCCCGTCCCCATGGACCCGCTGATCCGGACGGGAAAACTGGCGAACGGCCTGACTTATTACGTCCGCCATAACGCGGAACCCAAGGAGCGGGCTAACTTTTATATCATCCAAAACGTCGGGGCCATCCTCGAGAATGACGACCAGGACGGGCTGGCGCACTTCTTGGAACACATGGCGTTTAACGGCACCAAGCACTTCCCCGGGAGAAAGGGGTTGATTAAAATCCTCGAGAAGCACGGCATCGAGTTCGGGAGCAACATCAACGCGTATACCACGCGGGACGAGACCGTCTATAACATCGACGACGTCCCCACCACGAACGCCTCGCTGCTGGACACCTGCCTGCTGATCCTGCACGACTGGTCGCACTTCCTCACGCTGGAAGACAAGGAGATCGACGCGGAACGGCCCGTGATCTCCGAGGAGTGGCGCACGCGTCGCAACTCGCAGTTCCGGATGATGGCGCAAACCATGCCCGTGCTGCTCAACAACTCCAAGTACGCCCGCCGCGACGTGATCGGGAACCTCGACGTGATCCAGAAGTTCCCCTACCAGACCCTCCGCGATTTCTACGCGCGGTGGTACAGGCCTGACCTGCAGGCGATCGCCGTCGTGGGCGATTTCGACGCGGACGAGATGGAGAAAAAGGTCATCACCCTCTTCTCCGATATCCCCGCGCCGAAGCGCCCGGCGCCGCGACCGGATTTCGAGGTGGCCGACCACGACGACATCAAGTTCGCCTGCGTGACGGACAGGGAGTTGACCCAGTCCTCCGTCTCCGTTTTCATCAAGTTCCACGCCACGCCGAAGGAGGCGAAGAATCACGGGTACCTGAGGGCAAATCTGGTGAAGTCGTTCTACAGTACCATGTTCTCGCTGCGCGTCCACGAGTTGTTACAGAAGGGTAACCCGCCCTTTATCAGCGGCAGCAGCGGCTTCGGCGGCCTCGTGCGCGGCATGAGCGTCTACAGCATCTCCGCGACGGCCAAGCCCAACGAGGAAGCCCTTGCGCTGGAAGCCATCTACCGGGAAAACGAGCGGGTGAAGCGCTTCGGGTTCACCCCCGGGGAGCTGGAACGCGTGAAGATCAACACGCTGGTCTCCCTCGAGAGTTCGTACAAGCAACGGGACAAGATCTCCTCGGACTCGTACGTCAACGGCATCATGTCCCACTTCCTCGGGGGCGAGCCGCTGGACGACGCGGAGTATTCCTATAACCTCTACAAGGCGCTGATACCGACCATCACGCTGGAAGAGGTCTCCGCCCTGGCGCGCGAGCATATCATCCACCACAACATGGTGATTCTGGTCAACGGCCCCTCCGAGGGCGCGACCCACCTCACCGAGGCCGAGGCGCTCGCGATCATCGCGAAGGTCGAGCAATCCGACGCGATCGAGCCTTATCAGGACAACGTCGCCGAGGGATCGCTGATCAACGAGGAGCTGGCCGGTTCGCCCGTCGTCTCCACCAAGAAGTTACCGCGGTTCGACGCCGAGGAGTGGGTGCTGGCCAACGGGGCGAGGGTCTTCTTCCGCAAGGCCGATTTCGAGAAGGATAACGTGGCCGTGACCTCTTACAGCGAGGGCGGCACCTCCCTCTACGACGTGGACAAGCTCGCCTCGGCCAACGTGGCCACCCAGTTCGTCAGCGCCTACGGCGTGGGCGACTACGACCTACAGACGTTGCAGAAGATGCTGACCGGCAAGCAGGCCAACGTCAAGATCTCCATCGGCAGCCTCTCCGAGGCGGTCAACGGGGCCTCCACGCCCGCCGATTTCGAGACCTTGATGCAGTTGATTTACCTCTATTTCGAGAAGCCGCGCTTCGACCCGGAGGTTCACGCGACGCTCATGCAGCGGAACTACGCCGCTATCGCCAATCAGGCGAATAACCCCGGCAAGACCATGCAGGACTCGCTCTCCCTGATCATGTCCGATCACAACCCGCGGACGCTCGTCTTCGGGAAAGAGTTCCTCGACGCCGTCTCCATCGAGCAGATCGAGGAGGTCTACCGCGACAGGATCAAGGATGCCGGCGACTTCACCTTCTTTATCGTCGGGAACGTCGACGCCGAGACGGTGAAACCGATGGTCGAGAAGTACATCGGCTCCATCTCCTCCTACCACAGGAAGGAGACTTGGAAGGATAACAAGGTGCGGGCGCCCAAGGGGAAGACCACCCGCGTGATCCCCCTGAAGCTGGAAACGCCGAAGAGCACCGTGATCACCCGCTTCTCGAGGGACATGAAGGTCAACATCGCGCGCGGCATCTACCTCGATATCCTCAAGGATATCCTGCAACTCCGCTACACCGAGAACGTCCGCGAGAAGGAAGGCGGCACGTATGGTGTGCAGGTCTCCGCCAGCGCCATCGACAAGCCTTACTCGCAATGCAGCGTGACCATGATGTTCGATTGCGACCCGGACAGGGCGGATCACCTGAAATCCCTGATCTACGCCGAGCTGGAAAAGATGGCGAAGGAAGGCCCGACCGCCGAGGAGTTGAGCAAGGTCACCGCCAACATCCTGAAAAATAGCGAGCAGGGGAAACCCCATAACTCCTACTGGATGAGCGTCCTCAGGACGTACCACGTGGACGGCGTCAACATCGACGACCCCAAGAATTTCGAGGATATCGTGCGGAAGGCGCGACCCAAGGATATTCAATCGCTCGCCAAGTCCCTCTTTAACGGCTCCGACGTGATCGACGTCACGTTTATCCCGCAAGAGTAAGAGGACTCGATCACGAGATATAAGGAGTGTTTTAAGTCATTTGGGGGATCCCTCCGCTCGTTCGGGGGATCCCCCAATTCGTTTGGAGGACTTTCCAATTCACTTGTGGGCTATCCCCCGCGTGTATTTCCGAAAAAATCTTGTATCTTCGCGCCATCAAAATAACCGATGGAATTTACCCTTTTAGCAAACGATAGGCATAGCGCCGCCCGGGCCGGGAGGTTGACGACGGCTCACGGCCCCGTGGACAC
>JAISAV010000211.1 GCA_031266545.1 Odoribacteraceae bacterium
TCCACCTGCCTGTTATCCGACATCGCCCATTTCGCGGAGATGAACGAGGTCTATGCGCGCTACTACGCGAACGATTGCCCCGCACGGGCGGCCTTCGCCGTGAAAGCCCTTCCCCTGGGCGCGCTCGTGGAGATCGAGACCATCGCCGTGAAGTAAGTAGCGAGCAGCCCCTGCCCGTCAACCCATCGTGGCGAGGCGTGAAACAATCCCGGCAAACGGGCGCGTGGATCGCCTCGCCACTTTGCATTCCCCCGTAATTCGTCATTCAATGTCGCCAACTTAAGGGCTGAAGGCCAGTCGTGGTCGGAAGATTATTTTCCCCGTAAACGCATAGCGCTTATGTGTTTATAGCCGTGGCTGACAGGCCACGGTCAACGAGACATTCCATACCCGTGCGCCGCATAGCGGTGCCGTTTATCACGAGGTCTATGTAAATATGATTGCGGCACCGCTACGCGGCGCACGGATAGGGGGCATTTCGTTGACCGTGGCCTGTCAGCCACGGCTATAAACACGAAAGCGCTATGCGCTTTTTGTAAATCGTAAACGCTATACGCGTCTTGTAGATCTTCCGACCACGGCTGGGCATCGCCCCACGAATGGTCACCCGATGAATAATAAGCAGGTTGAAAGCCTGCGAGCCAATACAATACTATGCTATTGCTTACGCCCTTTCAGGACGCAATACAGGGTATGTATCAATACCCCAATGCGTTGCATTGGACTGGGTTATGCTGGGCCTTCAGCCACGAGTGGTCGGAAGATTGTTCCCCCGAAAGCGCATAGCGCTTTTAGCAGATCGTAAACGTTATGTGCTTCTTGTCGATCTTCCGGCCGCCCGCAGCCCCCGCTCGGTCATGCCTTAACCGGCCAGCCCTTTCAGGAGGCGTATCTCTTCCGGCCACAGGGTCTCGTCCGGGGTCTCGAGGATGAAGGGGACGGCGTTGAGGCGGGGGTCTTTCACAAGCCACTTGAAGGGTGCGAGGCCCAGCACCCCGCGGCCGATACTTTCGTGACGGTCCACGTGCGAGCCGAGGCCCTTCTTGGCGTCGTTCAGGTGTACGCCGCGTAGGTAGCTGAGGCCCACGATGCGGTCGAGGTGCTCGATCACTTCTGCGAAGCCGGTCGGCGTGGAGATGTCGTACCCGGCCGCAAACGTGTGGCACGTGTCGAGGCAGACGCCGACGCGGCTCTTGTCGTCCACGCGCTCGATGATGTAGGCGAGCTGCTCGAAGGTGTGGCCGAGGTTGGATCCTTGCCCGGCGGTGTTCTCGATGACGGCGCAGACGCCGCGCGTCTGTTCCAGCCCCCGGTTGATCGACTCGGCGATCCGGCGGAGGCAGTCCTCGTCGTCGATGGCCTTGAGGGTGCTGCCCGGGTGGAAGTTGAGGCGGTCCAGCCCCAGTTGCTCGCAGCGTTGCAGCTCGTCGAGGAAGGCGGCGCGCGACTTGCGGACGGCCTCCCTGTCCGGGTGGCCGAGGTTGATGAGGTAGCTGTCGTGCGGTAGTACCTGCCCTGGCCCGTAGCCGTGCTGCTCGCAACGCTCCCTGAAGAGGGCGATGGAGGCGGGCGAGAGGGGCGGGGAGGCCCATTGTCGCTGGTTTTTCGTGAAGAAGGCGAAGGCCGTGGCCCCGATCGCGTGCGCGTTGAGGGGGGCGTTTTCCACGCCACCGGCCGCGCTGACGTGTGCTCCGATGAATTTCATGATGTTCTGTTTTGTTTATGTTTAACTTCGAGTTTCTTTCATGGCTTGATGGATCTTGACCGCCTCCACGGCTTCCCGCACGTCGTGCACGCGCAGGATGGTGGCCCCTTTGAGGAGGGCGATGGTGTTGAGGACGGTGGTGCCGTTGAGCGCCTCGCCGGGGGGGAGGCCGAGCAGGTTGCAGATCATGCTCTTGCGCGAGACGCCCGCGAGCAGGGGGTAGCCCAGCTCGAGGAACGCTTCCAGACGGTCCAGCAGGCGGTAGTTGTGGGCGACGGTCTTCCCGAAGCCGAAGCCCGGGTCGATGACGAGGCGGGTGCAGCCCATCCCGCGCAGGCGTTCGGCGCGCTCTTGCAAGAACTGGAATACCTCGCGCGCGACGTCGTCGTAACGGGGGTCGCGCTGCATGTCGCGGGGCGTGCCCTGGATGTGCGTTAATATATAAGGAGCGTTTAGCCGCGCCACCGTGTCGAACATCCGTTCGTCCATCGTGCCGCCCGAGATGTCGTTCACGATGACCTCGCCGAGGCAGTCGCGGATCTCCCGGACGACGTTCGCGCGGTAGGTGTCGATGGAGACGGGGAGGCGGGGGTGGTATTTCCGCACCAGCTCGACGGCGAAGGTCAGGCGCGCGATCTCCTCTTTCTCGCTGACGGCCGCGGCCCCCGGCCGGGTGGAGCAGGCCCCCACGTCGATGATGGCGGCCCCTTGCCCCGCGATCTCGTCGACGCGGGCGATCACCCGCGCCTCGCCGAGGTACTTGCCCCCGTCGTGGAAGGAGTCGGTCGTCACGTTTAGTATGCCCATGACCGCGGGGACGCGTAGGTCTACCCGCTCGTCTCCTATTTTGATAAAGTTTTCCATGTTGTCGTATTTTTCAAACGTCATTCTTTTTTAATCCAATTTTTGTCTCTAATTTTACCCGTCAAAATTAACAATTAGTTTTTCAATTTTTCATCACCAAACGAGAAAGAGATGGTAGATACTTCGCAAGCATATGATAACGTGATCGGTACTTGTCAAGATATTTTCGCGAAAAAGATGAGGGATTACGGGACGGCATGGCGCGTGTTGCGTCCCACGTCGATTACCGACCAGATTTATATCAAGGCAAACCGCGTCCGGCATATCGAGCAGAAGGGCGTCGCGCGGGTCGACGAGGGGGTGATCCCGGAACTGATCGGGATCGCCAATTACGCCATCATGGGGCTGATCCAGCTGGAGAAGGGGGAGGGGGAGCGCGTCCCAGCGGAGGAGATCGTGGACTTGTACCGCGCGGGGTTCCAGAAGGCCAAGCAACTCATGCTGGACAAGAATCACGATTACGACGAGGCGTGGCGGAAGATGCGCCTCAGCTCGTATACCGACCTGATCTTGATGAAGATCAGCCGCGTCAAGCAGATCGAGGATCACGCCGGCGTCACCCTCGTGTCGGAAGGTATCGACGCCAATTACCTGGATATTATTAATTACGCGGTCTTCGGCCTGATACGCCTGCTGGTCGAGGGGGAAGCGTCTAAATCGCCTGATCATGCCTGTCGTTCGTAATCTATGCAGGATCGTCGTCGGGATCGTCTTTGTCTATTCCGGCTTCGTGAAGGGGGTTGACCCGCTCGGCTCGATGTACAAGTTTGCCGAGTATTTTAACGCCGCCGGGCTGGGGAGCATGAACTCGCTGGCCTTGTTCGCCTCGTTCGCGCTCTCCTTGACCGAGTTTCTCGTCGGGATCGCGTTGTTGCTGAATCTCTGCACGCGGGTGGCCTCGGCGGGGGCGCTGTTCTACATGCTGCTCTTTACCCCGGTGACGCTGCTCCTCGCGCTGACCGACCCGATCAGCGATTGCGGCTGTTTCGGCGACGCCTTGAAGTTGACGCACTGGCAGTCTTTCTGGAAAAATATCGTGCTGCTCTGCCTCGCGTGGGTCGTCTACGCGCGGAGGGAGAGGTTTAACCCCTCCTATTCCGTCGCGCGGCAGGCGTGGCTGCTCTTCCTGTACGGCGCGTGCCTCCTTGCCATCTCGCTGTACGGTTACCGCGCCATCCCCGTCCTCGACTTTCGCCCTTATGCCGTGGGCAAGAATATCCCGGAGGGGATGCAAGTGCCCGGCGACGCGGCGGCGCGACAGTACGAGCTGACGCTTTTCTACAGGCACGTGGAGAGCGGGGAGGTCAAGGCTTTCACGGAGGATAATTACCCCTGGCAAGACAGCGCGTGGACGCACGAGCGCACCGAGCACGAGCTGGTAAGCAAAGGAGATCTTCCCCCCATCCATGATTTTATCATCGACCACCCGCTGGAAGGAGACATCACGCGGGAGGTGCTGGAGGATGATCGCTACACGCTGCTGGTCGTGGCCCGCCACGTGGACGAGGTCTCCCGGGAGATGCAGGCAAAGATTAACCGGCTGGCGTACCACTTGCTGGCGAACGGTGATAAGGTCTACGGCCTGAGTTCCTCCTCCCTCGAGAGTATCCGGGCGTTTAGCGACCGCTACCATGTGCCTTACGCGATCTGCTCGGCGGACGATACCCAGTTGAAGACCATGATTCGCTCCACTCCCGGGATACTGGTCTTGCAGAAGGGCACGATCATCGGGAAATGGTCGAAACGCCACATCCCGGAGGTCGCGGCGCTGAAGGACACC
>JAISAV010000064.1 GCA_031266545.1 Odoribacteraceae bacterium
CCCCGTCGCGGCGCGAATGTGCCGTTAGGCACGCTATCCCTTCACCGCCCGCGTTCCCGTAACAGTAAATCATTCATCAAACATTTTCATGGAGGTACGATACTATCATCATCACGACGAGTTCCCGCTGGAAGGCGGGGGCAGCCTGCCGGGCCTGACGATCGCCTACCACGCGTACGGCGCGCCGTCGCCCGGGGGCGACAACGTGATCTGGGTGTGCCACGCCCTCACGGCCAACTCGGACGTGGAGCAGTGGTGGCCGCGCACGGTGGAGGCGGGGCGCTTCCTCGACCCGGGGCGTTACTTCGTCGTGTGCGCGAACGTCCTCGGCTCGTGCTACGGCACGACCGGCCCGGCGAGCGTCAACCCGGCGACGGGACGGCCGTGGCACGGCGCCTTCCCGGGGGTGACCGTCAGGGACATGGCGCGGTGTCACAAGTTGCTGGCCGATCACCTCGGCGTCCGCCGCGCGCGGCTGCTGGTGGGCAGCTCCATCGGCGGCTTCCAGTGCCTCGAGATGGAAGCGCTCTACCCCGGCTTCGCCCGGAACATCGCCCTCGTCGCCACGGCGGCCCGGGCCGAGCCGTGGGCGATCGCCCTGAACGAGTCGCAGCGCATGGCCATCGAGCTGGACCCCACCTTCGGGGACGACGACCCGGCGGCCGGCGCCCGGGGGATGGCCGTGGCGCGGTCGATCGCCCTGCTGAGCTACCGCGGGCAGGTCGCCTACGACGCCACGCAGCAGGACGACCGCCGCGGGGAGAAGCTCTCCGGCTACCGCGCGGCCGCCTACCAGCGCTACCAGGGCGAGAAGCTCCGCGCCCGCTTCAACGCCTACTCGTACCACCGCCTGACGCGCGCCATCGACTCCCACGACCTCGCGCGGGGACGCGGGACGCTCGAGGAGGTGCTGGCCGGCATCCGGGCGCGGTGCCTCGTGGTGAGCATCAGCTCGGACACCCTCTTCCCGGCGGCCGGTCACCGCTTGATGACGCGGCACATCCCCCGCGCGGAGCACGCCGTCATCGACTCCGATTTCGCGCACGACGGCTTCCTTGTAGAACACGAGAAATTAAATCACGTCATCCTAAATTTTTTGGCAAATGAGTAAGATAACCATTGGACTTTTCGGCTTCGGCGTCGTCGGCGAGGGCCTCTGCAACGTGCTGGCGAAGGTGCAGATGAAAGAGGCCGTCGTCAAGAAAATCTGCATCCGGGACGGCCGCAAGCCGCGCTCGCTCCCGCGGGAGCTGTTCACCGACCGGCCGGGCGACATCCTGGACGACCCGTCGATCAACCTCGTCGTCGAGCTGATCGACGACGCGGAGGCGGCCTACCACGTCGTCCGGCGCGCACTGGAGAACGGCGTGCCGGTCGTCTCGGGCAACAAGAAGATGCTCGCCTACCACCTCGAGGAGCTGATCGCCCTCCAGGAGGCCCGCGGCGTGGCCCTGCTCTACGACGCCTCGGCGTGCGGCAGCATCCCCGTGATCCGCAACCTCGAGGAGTACTACGACAACGACCTGCTGATCTCCGTCAAGGGCATCCTCAACGGCTCGTCCAACTTCATCCTCTCGAAGATTTTCAACGAGAACATGGAGTACGGCGAGGCCCTCCGCATGGCCCAGGAGCTGGGCTTCGCCGAGAGCGACCCCACGTTCGACGTCGAGGGGTACGACTCCCTCTTCAAGCTCGTGATCATCACCGTCCACGCCTTCGGCACCTACGTGCACCCCGACGACCTGCTCACCTTCGGCATCAGCAAGCTCGGCGCCGACGACATCCGCTACGCCCGCGAGAAGGGCGTGCGCGTCAAGCTGGTGGCGCAGGTCGTCAAGCTGGGGCCGGACAAGTTCACGATGTTCGTCCTGCCGCAGCTCATCACGCGGGACAAGTACATCTACAGCGTCGAGGACGAGTTCAACGGCGTCGTCATCAAGGGCGAGTGCTACGGCAAGCAATTCATGTTCGGCAAGGGCGCCGGGGGCTACCCGACCGGCTCCTCCGTGCTGAGCGACATCACCGCCCGCCTCCACGACTACCGCTACGAGTACAAGAAGAGACACGGCGCCACGCGCTTCTCCTACACGGACGACTGCTCGTTCCGCCTCTACCTGCGCTACGCCCGCGAGGAGGACCTCGCGCTCTTCCCCTTCGAGTCGATCACCGAGCGCTACTGGAGCGACAACTACAAGTACGTCATCGGCCACGTCCGCCTCGCCGACCTCGTGAAGATCAAGGAGGAAATCGCCCGCCGCGACGTGTTCATCGCCGCCGCACCGCTGAATTAAATTACGAATTACGAATTACGAGGCATGAATTAAATCATGAATCACGCCCCGCAACTCGTAATTCGTAATTCGTAATTCGTAATTTAAATGAAATGAACTGTTCTAAGTTATTTCGCACGGCGGACTTGCCGCTCCTCGACGCTTACACGATCCGGCACGAGCCGGTGACCTCCCTTCAATTGATGGAGCGGGCGGCGACGGCCTTCGTGGAACGGCTGACGCGCCTCTACCCGCGCGCGCCGCTCTTCACCATCGTGGCGGGCACGGGGAACAACGGGGGTGACGGCCTCGCCGCCGCCCGCCTGCTGCTGGAACGGGGACGCGCGGCGCGGGTCTACCTCGTGCACGCGGGCGACCGCCTCTCGGCCGACTGCGCGGCCAACCGGGAGCGCTTCCTAGCGACGGGCGGGACGTGCGTGGAGGTACGCCGGCCGGAAGAGTTCGCGCCGGCGGGTGGGGACGTCCGCGTGGACGCCCTGTTCGGCGCGGGGCTAAACCGCCCGGCGCGCGGCTGGGTGGCGGGGATCATCGAGCGGCTCGGGGAGGGGGGCGCGCCGGTGGTGGCCCTCGACATCCCCTCCGGGCTGTTCGGCGAGGATAACCGGGAGAACGACGGGGCGATCGCGCGGGCCACGCGCACGCTCACCTTCCAGTTCCCGAAGCTGGCCTTCATGCTGGCCGAGAACTACCCGCGCGTCGGCGAGTTCGAGGTGCTGGACATCGGGCTGCACCCGGCGATCCTGCGCGACCACCCGTCGCCCTTCCACTACCTGACGCGGGAGGCCGTCGCGTCCGCCCTCCCGCCGCGGGACAAGTTCGCGCACAAGGGGAAGCTGGGCCACGCCCTGCTGGTGGCCGGGTCGGGCCGGATGGCGGGCGCGGCCCTGCTGGCGGCCCGCGGGGCGGCCCGTTCCGGCGCGGGGTTGCTGACGGTGCACGTGCCCCGCTCGCTGAAAAACCTCGTGCACGGGATGATCCCGGAGGCGCTCGTGAGCGAGGACGCGAGCGAGTTTCACTTCACGGGCCTCGACGCGCCGCCCGCCCGCGCCGCGCTGGGGATCGGCCCGGGACTCGGCACCGCGCCCGGGACCGCGGCGGGCCTCTGGCGCCTGCTGGAACGCTGGCAAGGCCCCGCCGTGCTGGACGCCGATGCGCTGAACATCGTGGCCTCGACGCCGGGCGGGATGGAGCACTTGCCGCCGGGCCTCGTGCTGACGCCCCACCAGGGGGAGTTCGAGCGGCTGGCGGGAAAAGCGGGGAATGATTTTGATAGAATAAATAAATTGATCAACTTCGCGGTACACCACCGGCAGCACGTCGTCCTCAAGGGCGCGCACGCGGCGGTGGCCACGCCGGACGGCGCCTGCTACTTCAACATGACCGGCAACCCCGGCATGGCGAAGGGAGGATCGGGTGACGTGCTGACGGGCGTCATCACGGCGCTGCTGGCCAACGGGATGCCGCCGGGGGACGCGGCGCTCGCCGGGGTGTTCGCGCACGGGCTGGCGGGCGACGTCGCGGCGGAGAGGCACGGCGAGCGGGGGATGACGAGCGGCGACGTGGCCGACGCCCTCGGCGAGGCGTGGCGGCGGTGCGAGGATTTCGAGTATCAACGGTCAATAATAAAATTATGAAAAGGATTATCTTGTTCATGTCATGCGGGCTTCTCGCCCTGTCGGCGGCGGGGCAAAGGGGACGAACGGTGAGCACGCCGGTCTCCGTGAGCTACCTGCTGCCCAAGATCAGTTTTAACGTGGAGGTGTCGATGGAGCGCGTGGAGTTGATCCCCGGCCCCTTCGAGGAGTACGCCGAGCGGCAACTGGGCACGCGCCCGGCGATCACCGGGCGCGGCCAGTCGTGGCGCGTCAAGTCCATCCGCGTGACGCCCGTGCCGGTGCCGGACGCGCGCCGGGCGTACACGATCAACGCCTCCGGCGAGTACGGGGGCATCCTGTTGAGCCTCTCCCCGGAGGGCTTCCTGACCGGCGCGGGCGCGGCGGGCGCGGCGGGCGTCGAGCGACCGATCGAGTACGTCGCCCCCGCCCGGGCGGACGGGGCGATCGAGTACGCCCGCTTCGGCATCGAGTCGACGCAAAAGGAGGTGCTCGACTCGAATTTCTCCATGATGGAGGTCGAGGGGGTGGCGCGCCGCGTCTGGGACCCGATCGAGCGCCGCGTCCTGAAGGAGCGCGAGGAGTACGTGCAGGAGATCACCGACCAGATCTTCGCCATCCGCCAGAAGCGCCTCGACGCCCTGACCTCGCCGGGAGGAATCCCGGAAGGGAGCGTCAAGGCGCTGGACGTGCTGGAGGAGGCTTACCTGAGCCTCTTCCTGGGCCGGACGGTGACGCGCGAGGAGACGCGCGTCTTCACCTATACCCCCGAGAAGGCGGGCGAGGCGACGCCCCTCTTCCGCTTCTCGGAGGCGCGGGGCGTGGCGGCGCGCGACGACGTGTCGGCGACGCCTTACCTGATCGAGGTGGACAACGTCGTCGTGCCCGGCGAGGGACCGGCGACGGAGCGGGAGACCCCGCCGGGACTCACCTACCGCGTGCCGGCGGTGGCCGACCTGCGCGTCTTCAAGGGTGACAACAAACTTTTCGAGGGGCGTTGCATCGTGCCCCAGTTGGGCTACCTGAAGCAGTTTCCCCTTGACGTGATCGGCAACGAGGGGCTTTCCATCGAATTTTACCCCGCCTACGGGTCGATCAAGAGCGTGACCAGAAATCGTTGAGATGCCGTCGACCGATCGCGAGAGGAGGCCCTTCAACGGGTTTTTGATATGGCGCGCGCGGCACGTCAAGGAACGGCCGTTTATCGTGATCCTGAGCGTGCTGGTGGGGCTGGTGACGGGGCTGGCGGCCGTCCTGATGAAGAACATGGTGCACGTCACGCGCGGCTTCGTCAGCGGGCAGGTGCAGGTGGACGGCGGGAGCTTGCTATTTTTCGTCTACCCGCTGGTCGGGATACTGCTCACGTGGTTATTCGTCAAGTATTTCGTCAAGGAGGATATCAGCCACGGGGTGACGAAGGTGCTGTTCGCCATCTCGCGCCAGAACAGCATGATCAAGCCCCACAACAACTACTCGTCGATGATCGCCAGCACGCTGACCATCGGCTTCGGCGGCTCGGTGGGGATGGAGGCGACGATCGTGCTGACGGGGGCGTCGATCGGCTCCAACCTCGCCCGCTTCTTCCGGATGAATTACAAGACGATGACCCTCATGGTCGGGTGCGGCGCGGCGGGCGCCGTCTCGGGCATCTTCGAGGCGCCGATCGCGGGGATCATGTTCACGCTGGAGGTGCTGCTGCTCGACCTGACGCTGGCCTCGCTGGTGCCGCTGATGCTCACGGCCATCACCTCTTACGTGATCGCCTTCTTCTTCATGGGGGACGCCTCGCTCTTCTCCTACCGGATCGTCTCGCACTTCGAGATGGGGAATTTTTTCTATTACGTCCTGCTGGGGCTGTTCTCGGGCATCTTGTCGGTCTATTTCATCCGCGCGAATCTCCGCGTGGAGCGGTTCCTGAAGGGGTTCAAGAATCCCCTGAAGAAGATGGCCGTCGGCGGGGTGCTGCTGGGGCTGCTGATCTTTATCTTCCCGCCCTTCTACGGGGAGGGGTACTCCGCGCTCGACCTGCTGATGGACGGCGACGCGGGGGGGCGGCTGTTGAGTAACACCTATTTCTTCGACTCCCGGGATCACGCGTGGGTGGTGGTGATGTTCGTGATTTGCCTCGTGCTCGTGAAGGTGATCGCCACCGCCCTGACCAACGGCAGCGGGGGCGTGGGCGGCGTCTTCGCGCCCAGCCTCTTCACGGGCGGGCTGGCCGGGTATCTCCTCTATTTATTGCTCGGGCTGGCCGGGATTCACGTGCCGGCAAGCCATTTCGTGCTGGCCGGGATGGCCGGGGTCATGGCCGGGGTCATGGCCGCCCCGCTGACGGCCATGTTCCTCATCGCGGAGGTCTCCGGGGGTTACTCGCTGCTGCTGCCCCTGATGCTGACCTCCGTGATCTCCTACCTCACCAGCCGGGGCATGGAACCCCACTCGATTTACGCCCGGCGGCTGGCCCTGAAGGGCGACCTGCTGACCCACAACAAGGACAAGGCGGTGCTGACGCTGATGAAGCTGGAGAAGGTCGTGGAGACCGATTTCCAACTGGTGGACATCGACGACACGCTGGGCGACCTGGTGAAGGTGGTCTCCCGGTCAAGCCGTAACCTGTTCCCGGTGCTGGACAAGAAGAAGCGCTTGCTGGGCATCGTCCTGCTGGACGACATCCGGAAAATCATGTTTAACCAGGAGATGTACGCCACCACCTACGTCCGCGACTTCATGACGATCCCCGACACGGTCATCGACAGCGGCGACTCGATGGACAAGGTGATGAAGAAGTTCGAGGAGTCCGGGGCGTGGAACCTCCCGGTATTGCACAATCACGAGTACCTCGGATTTGTCTCCAAGGCGAAGATCTTCAACACCTATCGCCGGGTGCTGATCCACTTCTCGGATGATGAATGACGGCGCGCCTTAGCCGAGGTGACTGATGTGCTCGAGCAGGTCCCAGTCGATCACCTTGATCGCCTTCCCGTTCAGTTCCAGTACCCCCTCGGCAGCGAAGTTCGAGAGGGTGCGGATGGCGTTGGAGGTGGTCATGTTCGAGAGGTTGGCGAGATCCTCGCGGGAGAGGTAGACCTTGAGCGTGGCGTCGTCCTTCTCGCACCCGTAGGTCTCCCGCAGCACGAGGATCGATTCCGCGAGCCGTCCCCGGATATGCTTCTGGGTGAGGGTCACGGTGCGGCGGTTGGAGAAGCCCAAGTCGGTGGCCAGCGCGCGGATGATGTTCATGGCGAAATTAGAATTGCTGCGCACGATGCCGATGACGAGTTCCGTCTTCATGATGCAGACGATGGAATCCTCGAGCGCCTCCGCGGAGGCGATGTGGTTCTCCTCGGCGAAAAAGGCGCGGTAGCCGATAAAGCCGACGGGCTTGGCCATGCGCACGATCTGGTTGCGGCCGGTGATGCCCTTCTTGGTGATCTTGACCTTCCCGGAGATCAGGCAGGTGAGGCCCACGGGGAGATTCCCTTCCTCGTAGATGTGGTCTCCTTTTTTATAGGATCGGCAGATGCTCGTTTGCCGGAGCAGGCTTTTGCTGTTGTCGTCCAGCTCGTGGAACGGCGAGTGAGGCCCTTCGATACAGGTGTTACAATACCGCTCGTGTAACTCTTTGTCTTTGATTGTTCTCATAAGCTATCTATTTTTTGTCCCATCGTGCCGGGCGTGATCGATAGTCGGGCGGGCTTGCGCTCGCCGGCACGTTTCTTTCCCGCGAATATACGTGAATTTCCCAAATTACGCGCTACACGCGTTGAATGATAAACAACTTTACCCGGTGAGCCTGTGTTTTATAACACGACCGGGCGAATTAAGGGAGGCGCCTCTTGACGCTTTCCCGCGTTTTATTGCTATTTTCGCGGGAAAAGAAAAGAGATGATGCTTGTTAAAGATCACGTTGGTTTAAAGGAGTATAACACCTTCGGGATAGAGGCCGCCTGCCGTCAATGGATCACCGGTGACGACGCGGACGAGTTGCTGGAGTTTGTCACCGCGCGCGCGCTAAAGCCGGGCGAGGTATTTGTCTTGGGCGGCGGGAGCAACGTGCTCTTCACGGCGGATTTCCCGGGCGTGATCCTTCGCCCCGCGATGAAGGAGTGCGCGGTCGCGGGGGAGAATGCGACGGAAGTGCTTGTCCGCACGGGCGCCGGGGTGCCCTGGGACGATTTCGTCCGCTGGGCGGTGGAGCGCGGCCTCGGGGGGGTGGAGAACCTCTCCTTGATCCCCGGCCACGTGGGGGCCACGCCCGTGCAAAACATTGGGGCTTACGGCGTGGAGGTCGGCGAGCGCGTCGCGCGCGTGGAAGCCATCGACATGCTACGCGGGCAAAAGGTGGCGATAGACGCGGAAACCTGCCGGTTCGGTTATCGCGACTCGATCTTCAAGGGCGAGTGGAAAGACCGCTTTATCATTACCCACGTCACCTATCGCCTGTCGAAAAACCCCTGCCTCCGCTTGGAATACAAGGGTGTGCGGGAGGAGGTGGAACGCCTGGGCGAACCCTCGCTGGCGCTTGTCCGGCAGGCCATCATCCGCATCCGCGAGCACAAATTACCCGACGTGAAGCAATTGCCCAACGCCGGTAGTTTCTTTAAAAACCCGGTGGTAGAGACCGCGCTTGCCTCCCGCCTGCTCGAGAGCTTTCCGGACATGCCGCTCTATCCCGCGGGCGAGGGCCGGGCGAAGTTGGCCGCGGGCTGGCTGATCGAGCAGGCAGGTTGGAAGGGGCGCTCCATCGGCGAGGCCGCCGTCCACGACCGGCAGGCGCTTGTCCTTGTAAACAAGGGAAAGGCGACCGGCACCGCGATTCTTCACCTGGCCAACGAGGTGAAGAAAGGGGTGTTTATGAAATTCGGCGTCTGGCTCGAGCCGGAAGTGACCATCCTGTAAAACGAGAGAAACATGCTAAAGCACGAGAAGAAAATAACGATCTGCAACCACTACACCGACGTCCGGGGCACCCTCGACGTGAAGATATTATGCGACCTGTTTAACGACGTGGCCAACGAGCAGACGGTAGGCCTGGGCGTGGACGTGGAGACCTTTAACGCGGCCGGGATCACGTGGATGCTGCACAAGATCCGCCTCCGCCTCTCCCGCCTCCCGGCGAAAGGCGAGAAGATACTCCTCGCGACGTGGCCCTCCGGCGCCGATCGCCTGTTTGCCTTCCGCGACTTCGCCGTCTGCTCCCCGTCGGGCGAGCTACTGGTTCGCTCCACCTCCGAGTGGATGGTGATCGACCTGGAGCGCCGCCGCCCGGTGCGCCTGCCCGTGAGCGTCCTGAACATGGCCGCCCATTACGAGGGCGTGACGAGAGAGATGACCTTCGACCTCGACCCCAAGAGCGTGACCTCGGAAATATCCGGCCGCCGCCGCTTCGTCGCCTCTTACGACACGATCGACTTTAACCGCCACGTGACCCAAGCCTCCTACGTGGGCTGGGTCACCCACTCGCTGCCCTTCGATTTTTTAAGCCGGCACCTGCTGGAGGAATTAGAGGTGATATACGAGCACGAGATCCTGCCGGACAGCGAGGTGGACTCGACCTACCTGATCGAGGAACGCGACGGGAAGATCCATATCTCCCACCGCGTCATTGACGTGGCCGGGGAAACGACCCACTGCGTGGCCCGGAGCCGGTGGTCATGCCTTCCCCTCGGCGGGTAAAAATAACCTTGCGATATTTTACCCCCTTTCCCTTGCTCGTTAAAATAAATTGCCTACATTCGCGACGTCAAAAATAGGCCCAAGTGGTGAAATTGGTATACACGCTACTTTGAGGGGGTAGTAGCCGTTAGGCTGTGCAAGTTCGAGTCTTGTCTTGGGCACTTTACTTACCTTATCCGGTGATAACAAACCGATTTTTAAATTGCCGCCCGTGTTGATACCTTACGTTGGGGGGGATTTACGAATTAGAAATTACGATCACGACGCCTTTCGGCATCGTGATTTTTAGTTCAAGATCGTTTACCCGGTCTAACTCCCGCGCAAAACCCTACGTTTAGGCATAAATCAGTTGCCCCCCGAATTTACGGATGATGCATTGTGCAAGGGCGTATTGCATACGCC
The DNA here is from genome assembly GCA_031266545.1 of Odoribacteraceae bacterium. Classification (GTDB taxonomy): domain Bacteria; phylum Bacteroidota; class Bacteroidia; order Bacteroidales; family Marinifilaceae; genus JAIRKS01. The sequence continues at coordinate 9,983 of JAISAV010000064.1, forward strand.
CGAAGAGTCGGGGGAAAGTGTCAATTCGTAAATTAACGGCATTGGTCTGGAGATCAATGTCATCAAGTTAAGGATTTTTGGGCGAAATGCTTCCCTGAAAGTGCGTAGCACTTATGCGTTTATAGCCGTGGCTGACAGGCCACGGCTATAAACACGTAAGCGCTATGCGCTTATTGTTACACGAGCGTTTTACAGGACAAACTGCGCCGTGGAGCGGCTACGTTGTTCCACCAGGACGGGATGGTCGCCGATAATTTCCCGGATCATCTCCTCGGTGTAGTGACGGATGGTGATGAGGTGGACGTTGTTGTTATACAGCACCTCGTACTCTTGTCGCAACTCTTGGATAAAATCGGCGAAAAGGGCCGGGTGGTGGTCGATGCAAAACGAGAAGCTGATGGCCGAGTTTTGCATCAAGTTCAACTTTAGCTTGTACTTCGCCAGGACGGCAAAGATGTGGCTTAACTTCTCCTCGGCGATAAAGGAGAAGTCGCGCGGGGT
>JAISAV010000154.1 GCA_031266545.1 Odoribacteraceae bacterium
CCAACACGTTGGCAACCGGGAAGATAAAAAACGGGCAATTCCAGTTGACCGGCAAGGTAGAGAAACCGACCATCGCGCGGCTGACCGTCGAGGGAGAGGCTGGCGCCTGCATGATCTTCCTGGAGAACAACAACACGTATATCGTGCAAAACGGGCGCGCGGAGGCGGCAACGGAGGGACAGAAACTGATCAACCAATACGATGACGTGATCCAATCATTTATCACGTTTCGCGTGAAACTATTAGAAGGCATCAACCAGCTCAACAACTTTATCGAAATGACCGCGTTCCAAAGCGTGGTCGCGCCGGAAGCCATGAACTTGCAAAAGCGCCTGAGCGAGCTGGTAAACGCGAATCCCGATTCCGAATTATCCGCTTACCTCCTGTATTCCTTCGGGATGGCAGGAGGGGGCGCGCACACGCTGGTGGGCCTGCTGGGCGAAAACGCGCGCGCCAGCGCGTACGGCAAAGCCTTGGAAACGTTAAAACCCTCCACCGAGCTGGGGGATGCCCTCACCGCCAAAATGGCTTCTTTCTCGACCACGGGCGCGGGGCAGGCCGCCCCTGACTTCACGTTGCCCACCCCGGCAGGAGACGACCTCTCCCTGTACGGCGTCAAGGGCAAGCTGAAGTTCATCGACTTCTGGGCGTCGTGGTGTGGCCCCTGCCGGGCCGAGAACCCCAACGTGCTCGAAGTCTACGCCGGGTACCACTCCAAGGGCTTGGAGGTCATCAGCGTCTCCGTCGACACCGACAAGGAGAAATGGTTGAAAGCCATCGAGGAAGACCACCTGCCGTGGCTACACGCCTGCGACCTGAAGGGCATCACCGGCCCCGTGGCGCTACTCTACGACGTCAAGTTCGTCCCCTACAACGTGCTGGTGGACGAGAACAACAAGATCATCGTCACCAACCTGCGCGGCGCCGCCCTCAAAACCAAAATCGCCGAACTGCTCGACTGATAAAAATGGAAATAACGTGCTTCTGTATTCTGCTCGGCGTAGGCTCTCTGCCTACGCCGGGTTAGAAGCAAGGCTCCAGCCCAATGCCGTCAACTTAAGGATTACCCTTGCCTGCAGCGCGGGCATCTCTATATAGGCAGTAGCCTGAGGCTACTGTAACCAACGGCACGCATAACCTTGCCTGCAGCGCAGGCTACCCTATACCCCGGCGTCGGCAAGGTTTTATTTGCCCGCGACGCGGGCGAGGGAGGTGCTGTCTATATAGAGGAGCCTGCGCTGCAGGCAGAGGTCGGGATGCACCGCATTGTACAGTAGCCTGAGGCTACTGCCTAGATAGAGACGCTCTCTCTGAGAGCGGGCATTAATTTCTTAAGTTGACGGCATTGGGCGTTGCCCCACGCTATTGCTTGACGGGCCTTCAGCCCTTAAATGGATCGTCCCCGCCAGCGGGGGGAGGTGTCGTCTCGTTCGCGTGAATTGCGCGATGGGCGGGATCCCGCGTTAAAATAAAACGGGGCCGTCGCGTTGGACGGCCCCGTTTCGCGGGTGTTGCCCCACTAGGATTCGAACCCAGACAGACAGAACCAGAATCTGGAGTGCTACCGTTACACCATAGGGCAATTTTATCGCCGCGAAGATACCGCTTTCGCGGAGAATCCAAAAACTTTAGCGCAAAATTTCGCGGTAAGCCTCGTCGGCGGCGAGAATCTCCAACGCCTTGAGGATGTCGCGGTCGTGGCGGGTGTGGAACTCGATGACGCCGCCCTGCATGTAGTAGCGCTCCATGAGCTGGTCGGCCAGCACGAGGGAGATCTCGTCGCGGAAGAGGTCGAGGTCGCGGTCGATGGAGTGGCCGAGGTCGGCCTTCAGGCGTTTGACCTGATCGGCCACCTGGTCGTGGTATTTCTCGGCGACGGTGGCCTCCTCGAGGCGGTCGAGCAGGGCCTGCGAGGCGGTCTCGTACTCGAACCCGCGGAGGTGCAGGAAGCGCTTGAAGGCGTCGTATATCTCGTCCGTCACGCGGAAGGTGGCCGGGGCGTCAAGGGCGGGGCGCGTGACCGCGTACTCGTTCGCGAAGTCGAAGATAAGGTCTTTGAGCACCAGCTCGCGCGTGACCTTCGCGTACTCCTCGGGTTCGACCTTCACGTCTGGCGCGATGCCGCCCCCGTCGTAGACCGCGCGCCCGGCCTTCGTGCGGAAGGGCTTGATCAGCGAGTCGGGGATGGCCCCCACGCTGCCGTCGGGGTTGCGGTGCGAGTAGTCGAGCGCCTGTATGCAGCGGCCGCTGGGGACGTAGTACTTGGCGGTCGTCACCTTGAGCTTCGTGTTGTAGGCGAGGTCGCGGGTGGCTTGCACCAGCCCCTTCCCGAAGGAGCGCTCGCCGATGACCACCGCCCGGTCGTAGTCCTGCAAGGCCCCCGCGAGGATCTCCGAGGCGGAGGCGGAGGCGCGGTCGATGAGCACGGCCAGCTTCATGTCCGGCACGATCGGGTTGCCGCGCGTGTGGTACTCCTTGTCCCACTGCTTGACCTTGCCCCGGGTGCTGACCACGAGCATCCCGCGCGGCAGGAAGAGGTTGGCGATCTCGACGGACTGGTCGAGCAGGCCGCCGCCGTTGCCGCGGAGGTCGAGGACGAGCGACTCCGCCCCCCGGCCCTTGAGGTCGAGGATGGCGCGGCGCAGGCTCTCGGCCGCCTTGTCGGTGAAGCTGGTGAAGTAGATGTAGCCGGTTTTCTCGCCGATCATGCCGTGGTAGGGGATGGGGGGTATCTGTACCACCTCGCGGGTGAGGCGTTTCTCGACGGGCTTCTCGACGCCGACGCGCTGCAATTTCAGCAGCAGCTCCTTGCCCGGCAGGCCCTTCAGGCGGGAGCTGACGTGCTCGACGTCCTTGCCGCCCATCTCCTCGCCGTCGATGGCGAGGATCTTGTCGCCGGGGAGCAGGCCGGCCTTGTGCGCGGGGGAGTCCTTGTACGGCTCCCAGATGACCACGTGGTCGTCCTTGCGGCGGATGATCGAGCCGATACCGGCGTATTCGCCCGTCATCATCAACTTGAACTCGTCGATCCGCGACTCGGGGTAGAAGACGGTGTAGGGGTCGAGGTTTTTCAGCATGGCGTCGATGCCGTCCTGCACCATCTTCTCGGGTTGCACCTCGTCGACGTACATCAGGTTGACCTCGCGGAAGAGCGTCGCGAAGATGTCCAGCCCTTTACTGATCCCGAAGCGATCTTTGTCCTCCGTCAGGGAGAGTATCCCGGCGGTTAGCAGGGACGCGCACAGCGCGATCATGCAAACGCGTGTAATTTTTCTCATGGTATTTCAAGTTTCAAGGAGACGAAAGTAGTACATATTCCGCGATATTGCAAATTTCACGGCACGGGATCGTAACCGGAACCGCCCCACGGGTGGCACCTGAGCACGCGCTTGAGCGCGAGCCACGATCCCCGCAGCGGGCCGTGCTTTTGCAGGGCTTCCGCGGCGTACCGCGAGCAGGTGGGCGTGTAGCGGCACGCCGGTGGCAGCCACGGGGATACCGCGTGCTGGTAGAACTTAACCGGCAGGAGGAGCAGCCACACCGTCGCCCTTCGCGGCCACGATCCCGCGCATTTTCTTGAAGACATTTCGCATGGTTTTTTCGATTCTCGCGTAATCCACGATACACTCTCCCACGTAAACGAGCAGGAGGTCCGCCCCTTGCCCGGCGGGCAGGAGGTCGTGCAACTCGTGCTTGTTCAGGCGGAAGGCCTCGCGCGTCAAGCGCTTGACGCGGTTGCGGTCGACGGCGCGTTTAAAACGTCTCTTGGAGACGCTGACCGCCACCCGGGCGGGGGCTTCCCCGTCGGCGCGCCCGGAGAGGCGGAAGATCACGCGCAGCGGGTAGCTCACGAAGCTCTCGCCGCCTGCCAGCAGGGCGTTGATCCTGTTTTTCAGGTAGAGGCGTTCTTTCTTGCTAAACGCGTGCTCGCGTGTTGATTCCATCCGGGTGAATGAATAGCGGGATGGAGGCGTCCACCCCCGTTATTTTTTGTTATGTAATTTCACGAACTGTTCCAGCGCCATCGTCATCGAGGGGGCGACGTCGGTGGGGGCCTTGATGTCGAGGCGTAACCCGGCCTCCTCGGCGGCCTCGGCCGTCGCCGCGCCGAACGCGCCGAGCACCATCTCCCCCTGCTGGAAGCCGGGGTAGTTCTGGAAGAGGGACTTGATCCCGGCCGGCGTGTAGAAGATGATCACGTCGAACTCGGAGAGGTCGAAGCCCTCGGCGGCGAGGTCGCTGGAAACGGTGCGGTAGAAGACCGCCTTGGCGTACTTCAGGTGCAGGTCGTCCAGCAACCCCGGCACGTTCTCCTTGTGCACGTCGGAGAGGGGGACGAGGAATTTTTCCGTCTTGTGTTTCAGGAATATCTTTGTCATGTCTTCCACCTTCTTGTCGCCGAAGAAGATCTTTCGCTTCCTGTAGACGATGTATTTTTGAAGGTAGAAGGCGATCGCCTCCGAGATGCAGAAGTACTTCATCGCGTCGGGCACCGTGACGCGCAACTCGCCGCAGATCCGGAAAAAGTGGTCTATCGCCGTGCGGCTGGTGAACACGATCGCCGTGTGATCCAAGATGTTTATTCGCTCTTGCCTGAACTCCTTCCCGCTCACGCCTTCCACTTTTATGAAAGAACGGAACTCGACCTTCAACCCGTATTGCTCTGCAATGTCAAGGTATGGAGACTTTTCCGTCGTCGGCTTGGGCTGTGAAACTAATACCTTTCTTATTCTCAAAGCTAGTCATTTTTTACATTACACGCCTCAAAAACTACCCGCTAACATCTTATATAACACCAGCAGCGGCAGTATTTCGAGGGCACAAAGGTACAAAATCAAATAGAAAATCGGAACTCTATGTTCAAATAATATTTTCACCCAGCGCGAGAGGCGCAGGATCGCGTATAACGCGAGGAGTAACGTCATGACCGCGAGGAGCGCGTCCGCGAGCGCCGCCCGCGCGTAAAAGAGGGAGAGCACGCCGGGCGAGAGCGCGATCCCCGGCACGGTGTTGTACACCCACGCGTTGATCGCGACCTCCCGCGCGCAATCGCGGGCGCTGAAGACCCAGCCCAGCAGCGAGATGACGCCCAGCAACACGAAATGGTAGGCGAGGAAATAGCACAGGTAGCGCGCCGCCGCCGCGGGGACGAAACTGCCGCTCTCGAGGTAAACGACGAACAGGGAGAGCGAGAGGAACGACAGGCAAAGCGAGAGGAACAGGGGGAGGAGGTTCGGCATGATCTTCTTGGTCACCAGTTGCTCGGAATTTTTCTTCCGGATAAAGTAGACGCAGAGGGCCGACAAGAGGCCCCGGCCCCGCAGTTGCACCGTGGCCAGCAACGCGAAGTAGATGACCACGCACAGTAACGTGCTGGAGATGATCCCGAGGTCCGGCCCCCTGCCCAGCGGGATGGCGTCGACGTATTCCTCTTCGATAGTCCCCGCGGCAAGAGGGGCCGCGCCCGCCAGCGAGTCCGCCGCGAACCATGTCGTGTCAACCTGCCACCCGTTCATCTCCCGTCCTCCCGTTTAATGTGCCTCGTACCAGCTCTCGCCGTGCCCCGTGCTCACGCTCAACGGCACGGAGAGGGGGATTACCTCCTCCATGCAGCTCGTCACCAACCGGCACAGTTCCTCCAACTCGTCCCGGTGGCACGTGAAGTCCAGCTCGTCGTGCACCTGCAGGATCATCCGCGATTTCATCCCCCGCTCCTTCATCTGCCGGTGTATGCTGATCATCGCTTTTTTAATGATGTCGGCCGCCGACCCCTGGATGGGGGCGTTGATCGCGTTGCGCTCCGCGACGCCACGCACCACGGCGTTGGCCGAGTTAATGTCCTTCAGGTAGCGGCGGCGGCCCATGATCGTCTCCACGTAGCCGCGCTCGCGGGCCTTCTCCACCGATCGCTCCATGTAGGCCTTCACCCCCGGGTAGAGCTGGAAATAGCCGTCGATCAACTCCTTCCCCTCCCGGCGGGGGATGCGCAGCCGCTCGGCAAGGCCCCACGCCGAGATGCCGTAGATGATGCCGAAGTTGGCCGTCTTCGCGCGCCGCCGCATCTCCGGCGAGACCTCCGCCAGCGGGACGTGGTAGATCTTGGCCGCCGTGGCGGCGTGCACGTCCTCCCCGTTCAGGAAGGCGTCGATCAACTCGCGCGTCTGGCTCAGGTGCGCCATCAGGCGAAGTTCCACCTGCGAGTAGTCCGCCGAGAAGAAACAATAGTCCGGGTCTCCCGTCACGAAGGCCTTGCGGATATTCCGCCCCTCCTCCGTGCGCACGGGGATATTTTGCAGGTTGGGATTCAGGCTGCTCAGTCGCCCGGTGGCGGCCTCCGCCTGGTTGAAATGGGTGTGAATCTTCCCCGTCGCCGGGTTGACGCACGCGGGTAACGCCTCGGCGTAGGTCGTCAGCAACTTCTTCAAACCCCGGTAATCGAGGATATGCCCGATAATCGGGTGCTCGCCCGCCAACTTCGACAATACCTGTTCGGAGGTGCTGTATTGCCCTGTTTTCGTCTTCTTGTTCCCGGCGTCCACGTTCATCTCGTCGAAGAGCACCTCCCCCAGCCTCTTCGGCGAGTTGATGTTAAACGCCTTCCCCGCCAGCTCGTAGATCTTTTCCTCTAATTTCTCGATCTTCCCCTTCAACTCCTCCGCGATTTCCGCCAGCGCCCGCGTGTCGATGGATACCCCCTCGTACTCCATGTCCGCCAGCACGAAAACCAGCGGCATCTCCACCTCCTCGAACAGCGCACGCAGGCCCACCCGCTCCAATTCCCCCCGCAACTTCTCCTTCAACTGGAAGATAATCCCCGCGAGTTCGGCCGTCTCCCGCTCGCGACTCCCCTGCTCCTCCTCCTCGAACAGCAGCGAGAGCTGCGGGGAGGAGCTTGCCTCCCGGTTCACGCGGTAGTTCAGCAGTTCCAGCGCCACCCGCTCCAACTCGTGAGAGCCGTCCGGTTCCAGCACGTAGTGGGCGATCTTGATGTCAAAAATCTCGTTTCGCGACGCGATCCCGGCGTGCCGCGTCCAGACGAGATCGTCCTTCGTGTCGTTCGAGATCAACAGCTTGCCCGCGTCCTCGAACACCGGCCGGAAGCGCTCGAGCTGTCGCCTTGCCTCCTCCCGGCTGGCGGGCAAGCGCGTGTAATATATCTCGTGAGGACTCACGGCAAACGAGAGGCACGCGGGGAAAGCATCGTGAATCGTCCCCGCGGCAAACGTGGCGTGCATCGCGTACGCCGGGGCCTCCTTCAACTTCTCGACCAGGGCCTGCCACTCCCCTTCCGTGACGACCTCGCGACACGCGCGCGGGCGCTCCTCGACCGCCTCCTCCCGCCTCGCCTCGCGCTCCACGCCGAGCACCCGCCGGATCATGGAAAAAAGCTCCAGTTCCCGGAACAACGGCTCCAACGCGTCGGCGTCCACCGCCTTTCGTTCCAGTTGCCCCGTCTCGATCTCCACCGGCACCTCGCGGCATATCGTCACCAGTTCCCTGGACAGCAACACCGTGTCGCGGCACGCCAGCAAGTTCTCCTTCTGCTTTCCCTTCAACTCCTCCACGTGCCGGTAAACTCCCTCGATATCGCCGTACTTCGCCAGCAGCGCCGTCGCGCCCTTCGGCCCGATTCCCGCGCACCCCGGCACGTTATCGGCCGCGTCGCCGGTCAGGCCCAGCACGTCCACCACCTGCCCCACGCGCTCGATGCCAAATTGTTCCAGCACCTCCGGCACGCCCCACACCTCCGCGCGCCCGCCCCCGCGGGCCGGCTTGCACATGAAGACGTGGTCGCTCACCAGTTGCGCGTAATCCTTGTCGGGCGTGATCATGTAGACGTCAAAGCCCTCTGCCTCCGCCCGCGTGGCCAGCGTGCCGATCACGTCGTCCGCCTCGTACCCCGCCACGGAGAGCTGCTCGATCCCCATCCCGACGATGATCCGCTTGATATACGGGATGGATTGCCGCAAATCCTCCGGCATGGGCGGGCGCTGCCCCTTGTACGCCGGGAACATCTCGTGGCGGAAAGTCGGCCCCGACGGGTCGAAGACCACCGCCACGTGCGTCGGTCGCTCCTGCTCCAACAGTTCCAGCAGGAAGTTACAAAAACCGAACGTGGCGGAGGTGTTCATCCCGGTGGACGTCATCCGCGGGTTATTGATAAACGCGTAATACGAGCGGTAGATCAGCGCGTACGCGTCCAGCAGGTAAAGTTTCTTTGTCTCCATCTTTTATCCTATAAGGTACTTGATAATAAACACCGCGGCCAGCACGTACATCGCCACCGACAGCTTTTTCCGCTTTCCCCCCAGCAGGTTGATCAGCACGTAGGCCAGCATCCCCAGCGCGATTCCCTCCGCCACGCTGTACGCCAGCGGCATGGTGACGATGCAGAGGAACGCCGGGATCGCCTCCGTGTAATCCCCGAGGTCGATATCCTTCACCGGCGTCATCATAAAAACCCCCACCAGCACCAGCACCGGGGCCGTGGCGGCAGTCGGGATGGCCAGGAAAAGCGGCGAGAAAAAGAGCGCCAGCGCGAAACAACCCGCCGTCACCACCGCCGTCAACCCCGTGCGGCCTCCCTCGGCCACCCCCGCGGCGCTCTCCACGTAGGCCGCCAGCGTGCTCGTGCCCAGCGCCGCGCCCACCGTCGTCCCCACGGCGTCGGCCATAAACGCCTGCTTCAACCGGGGCGGCTCGCCCGAGGGCGTCGCGATCCCCGCCTTGACGCTCACGCCCACCAGCGTGCCCAGCGTGTCGAAAATATCCACGAAAAGGAAGGTAAAAACCACCACCACCATCTCGACGGACAGTATCTCGGAAAAGTCAAACTGCAAGAACGTCGGCGCCATCGAGGGCGGGAGGCTCACCACCCCGGCGTACCGCGTGATGCCCAGCGGCAGCCCGATCACCGTCGTGATCAGCATCCCCAGCAACAACGCCCCCTTCACCCGCCGCGCCAGCATCACGGCCGTGATCAACAACCCCGCCAGCGCCAGCAGCGCGCCCCCCGACGTGATCTCCCCCAGCTTGACGAGCGTCGCCTCGTCCTTCACGATAATCCCCGCGTTTTGCAGGCCGACAAACGCGATAAACAGGCCGATCCCCACCCCGATCGCGTGCTTCAGCCCGGCGGGAATCGCGTTCACGATCGCCTCCCGGACGTTAAACAGCGTCAACAGGATAAAAATAATCCCCTCGATAAAGACCGCCGTCAGCGCGAACTGCCACGTGTGCTTCATCGCGAGGCAGACCACCAGCGCGAAAAACGCGTTTAACCCCATCCCCGGCGCCAGCGCGAAGGGCAACTTCGCCCACAACCCCATGATCAACGTCGCGATAACGGTGGCCACGACCGTCGCCGTGAACACCGCCCCCGAATCCATGCCGGCCTGCGACAAGATAGCAGGGTTCACGGCCAGTATATAAGCCATCGTGACAAACGTCGTCACCCCGGCCAGCAACTCCGTCCGGGGCGTCGATCCCGCCACCTTCACGCCAAAAAACTTCTCTAATGTCATGTTGTTACAAATTTAACCGCACAAAAGTACAATTTTTCCACAACAAACCATTCCCCCCGGGTCATCGGCATGGGGCCGGTTTTATCCGTCCCGTCCCACATGACTACAAGAAGCGCGTAGCGTTACGTCCTGCAAAAGCGCGTAGCGCTTTCGTATTTATAGCTGTGGGGTGGAAAAAAATTACGAATTACGAATTACGAATTACGAGGATCTGTAAGGAGCGCACAGCGCTTTCGTGTTTATAGCCGTGTGTGCCAGCCCAATGCCATCAAGTTAAGGGCTGAAGGCTCGCCAAGCAATAGCGTGGGGCAACGCCCTACGAACCGAATCATACCATTCACCAAGCCCTGAAGGGGCGTAAGCAATAGCATGGTATTGTATTGGCTTGCAGGCTTTCAGCCTGCTTGTTATTCATCGGGTGACCATTCGTGGGGCGTTGCCCCACGCTATTGCCGGACACCCCTTCGGGTAGGGTGTCCAAAAGTTGAATAAAAAAAGTCGAGATAAATTCTTATCTTTGCCGCATTAATCAATTATACGGCAAAGATTTATGAACACGTCAAGAGAGGAAAAGCAAGTAGAAA
>JAISAV010000191.1 GCA_031266545.1 Odoribacteraceae bacterium
TAGTCGAAAAATACAGAGAAAACTATGGACTAATATGTTGAAAATCTCGTCATTAGTAGACGAAATAAACACAATAATCAGACATATTTTTATTCAACTTTTGGACACCCTACCCTTCGGGGCTTTTTTGCATCTTCCGACCACGACTGGCTGGCAGGCCACGGTCAACGAGACATTCCACACCCGTGCGCCGCGTAGCGGTGCCGCAATGATAAAATAGTTTATGATAACCTGAGTTCGGGATAAGAATAGCCCGTTAGAGCTTATATATCAATAGAAAATATTTCCCGTCCGTTCCCGAACGCCGTGGATGTTCAACCCCTAGCGAGGTTGCGAGGGGGAAAAGTCGTTATTGATATAGATACCCTACGGGCAACAAATAACCGATTCATCATGATTTATATCATCTCTTATCCCTAACTCAGGTTAACCACTAACCACTAACCGTTAACCATATGATTTATATCATTTCTTATCCCGAACTCAGGTTAAAATGGATTGCTTCGGGCTACGCCCCTGCAATGACGAAACGGTTTTTTGAGACGGTCGCCTAATGCTTTTCAGGCGTTCACGTCGAGTCTTTCAAATTCATGATTCTTCGGTGTTTGCGTTCAAGTTGCATAAAAGGCAGCTTAGAATGAATTTAAAATAGACGTGTCTGCGAAAGGTATTGGAAAAAAAGATACTTTTGCTTCGCATTTGAATTTTCTAAAAAGAACATAATTATGAGTAGCTTCTTTACTTCTTCTATCGGGAAAAAGACCCTGTTAAGTGTGTCAGGCTTTTTCCTTATCACATTTTTATGCGTGCACTTGACGGCTAACTTGATGCTTCTCGTGGAGTCTAAAGAGGGGCCTAAAGGGGCGGTTTTCAACGAGGTGTGCCATTTTATGGCCTCTAACCCGGTTGTCAAGGTCATCGAGCCGGTCTTGGCCCTGGGGTTTGCCTTGCACATCGTGCTGGCGTCGTGGCTAACCTTGCAAAACAGGGCGGCGCGCCCCGTCAAGTACGCCCGTAGCGAGCAGTCCGGGAACGCCGCGTGGACGTCCAGAAACATGTACATCCTCGGGGCGCTGATCCTCGTCTTCCTGCTGATCCACTTGTGGAATTTCTGGTGGCGGATCAAGATCGCCGATGATGTCCCGAAGATTGGCGATACCGAGATGGACGACACCTACGCGCTGGTCTCCGGGTTGTTCAAGGAGAGTTTCCTCTACTGCCTCCTCTACATCCTCGGCGGCATCCTCCTCGGTTTGCACCTTTCTCACGGCTTCGGGTCGGCCTTCCAGTCCGTCGGGCTGAGCAACCGGGTGTGGCGGAAGCGCCTGAAGTTCTTGGGCTACCTCTTTGCCATCGTCATTGGCACCGGCTTTAGCATCATCCCGCTCTATTTCATGCTGGGTTTCGGGAATTAACCCCATTTTATAACTCGTAAATTCTTTGACTGATGAATAAATTAAACGCGAAAATACCGGAAGGATCACTCGGCGAAAAGTGGTCGAATCACAAGGCTCATATCGGGGTAGTTAGCCCGGCCAACAAGCGGAAGCTGGACGTCATCGTCGTCGGCACGGGTCTGGCCGGAGGGTCGGCCGCGGCCAGTCTGGCGGAACTCGGTTACAACGTGCTCTCCTTTTGTTACCAGGACTCGCCGCGCCGCGCCCACTCGATCGCCGCGCAGGGGGGCATCAACGCCGCCAAGAACTACCAGAACGACAACGATTCCGTCTACCGCCTCTTCTACGAGACCATCAAGGGTGGCGACTACCGCGCCCGCGAGGCCAACGTCTACCGGCTGGCGGAGGTCAGCGGTGCCATCATTGACCAGTGCGTCGCGCAGGGCGTGCCTTTCGCCCGCGATTACGGCGGGTTGCTCGACAACCGCTCCTTCGGGGGCGCGCTCGTGAGCCGCACCTTCTACGCCCGCGGCCAGACGGGGCAGCAACTCCTGCTGGGATGCTACGGGGCGCTCAACCGGCAGATCAAGAACGGGGGCGTGAAAGTATACAGCCGCCACGAGGTGCTCGACATCGTCGTCATCGACGGGAAGGCGAGGGGCGTCATCGCCCGCGACCTCGTGACGGGCAAGATCGAGCGCTTCGGGGCGCACGCCGTGGTGCTCGCCACCGGCGGCTACGGCAACGTCTTCTTCCTCTCCACGAACGCGATGGGCTGCAACGTCAGCGCCGCGTGGCAGGCCTACAAGCGGGGCGCCTTCTTCGGCAACCCCTGCTTCGTGCAGATCCACCCCACGTGCATCCCCGTGCACGGCGACCAGCAGAGCAAGCTCACCCTCATGTCCGAGTCCCTGCGGAACGACGGCCGCGTCTGGGTGCCGAAGAAAAAAGAGGACGCCGAAAAACTGCAAGCGGGCACCCTCGCGCCCAACGACATCCCCGACGCGGAACGCGACTTCTACCTCGAGCGCCGCTACCCGGCCTTCGGTAACCTCGTGCCCCGCGACGTGGCCTCCCGCGCCGCCAAGGAGCGTTGCGACGCCGGTTTCGGCGTCAACAACACGGGCAAGGCCGTCTTCCTCGACTTCAAGTACGCCATCGACCGCCTGGGCGAGGAGACGATCCGCAAGCGCTACGGCAACCTCTTCCAGATGTACGAGAAGATCACGGCCGTCAACCCTTACAAGAACCCGATGATGATCTACCCCGCCATCCACTACTCGATGGGCGGCCTGTGGGTGGACTACAACCTGATGACCACCATCCCCGGCCTCTACGCCATCGGCGAGTGCAACTTCTCCGACCATGGGGCCAACCGCCTCGGCGCCTCCGCCCTGATGCAAGGGCTGGCCGACGGCTACTTTATCCTCCCGTACACCATCGGCGACTACCTCGCGAAGGAGATCCAGACGCCGCGCGTCAAGACCGACGCCCCCGAGTTCGAGGAGGCCGAGAACCGCGTGACCGGTCGCCTGCGCGCCCTCTACGACATCAAGGGCACGAAATCGCCGGATCACTTCCACAAGCACCTCGGCCACGTCATGTGGGATCACGTGGGCATGGCCCGCGACGCGGCGGGTTTAAAGGAGGCCCTGCGCGCGATCGAGGAGCTAAAGAAGGAATTTTACCGCGACCTGCGCGTCACCGGCGACTTCACCGCCATGAACAACGAGCTGGAAAAGGCCGGGCGCGTGGCGGACTTCTTCGAGCTGGCCTCGCTGATGACCCGCGACGCGCTGGAACGCGCCGAGTCGTGCGGCGGTCACTTCCGCCTCGAGTCGGTCACCGAGGAGGGCGAGGCCCGGCGGGACGACGACCTTTTCCGCTTCGTCGCCGCATGGGAGTACAAGGGCGAGGAGGCCGAACCCGCGCTCCACAAGGAAGCCCTCGCGTACGAGAACATCCAGATCGCGCAACGATCCTACAAGTAACCCATAAATTGTTGAAGTTATGTCTGATAAAATTTTAAAAGAGTTAACCTTAAAAATCTGGCGGCAGCAGAACGCCAAGGCGAAGGGGGGCTTTGAAACATACAAGATCCGCGACGTCTCGGGCGGCACCTCGTTCCTCGAGATGCTGGACATCCTGAACGAGCAACTGGTGAGCGAGAACAAGGAACCGGTGGCCTTCGACCACGACTGCCGCGAGGGCATCTGCGGCATGTGCAGCCTCTTCATCAACGGGCGCGCGCACGGCCCGGACGACGAGGTGACCACCTGCCAGCTCCACATGCGCCGCTTCCGGGACGGGGAGACGATCACCGTCGAGCCGTGGCGTAGCGGGGCGTTTCCCGTCATCAAGGACTTGATCGTCGACCGGAAAGCGTTCGAGAAAATCCTGCAGGCGGGCGGTTACGTCTCCGTCACCACGGGCGGCGTGCCCGACGGCAACGCCATTCCCGTCGCCAACGAGAAGGCGGAAGAGGCCATGGACGCCGCCGCCTGCATCGGGTGCGGCGCCTGCGTGGCCACCTGCAAGAACTCCTCGGCGATGCTCTTCGTCTCGGCGAAAGTCTCCCAGCTGGCCCTCCTCCCGCAGGGGAAGGTCGAGGCCGCGCGCCGCGCCCGGGCGATGGTCGCCACGATGGACGAGCTGGGCTTCGGCAACTGCACCAACACCGGGGCCTGCGAGTCGGAGTGCCCCAAGAAGATCTCCGTCGAGCACATCGCGCGCCTCAACCGCGAGTACCTGAAGGCAAAACTCCAAGAATAGGACGCCCCCGCGCCCGCGACCCTGGCGGGGAGAGCCTCCTCGCCAGGGTTTTTCATGAACACCCGTCGCCGCGTCAACGAACAACCGATGAAACTATTCTACCGGGAGAAGGGGCAAGGCCCCCCGCTCGTCATCCTCCACGGCCTGTGGGGGGCGTCGGAAAACTGGTTGCCGGTGGCCAACCGGCTGGCCGACGCGTATCGCGTGATCCTCCCCGACCTGCGTAACCACGGGCGGTCGCCCCGCGCGGCGGCGATGGATCTCGAGACGATGGCCGGCGACGTGGACGAGCTGGTCGCCTCCCTGTCGCTCCCCGCCCGCCCCGCCCTCCTCGGCCACTCCCTCGGCGGCAAGGTGGCCATGACGCTCTGGCTCGAACGACCGGGGGCCTTCTCGCGGCTCGTCGTCGCGGACGTCGCCCCCGTCCGCTACCCCCCGCTGTACGCCGCGGGACACGAGCGCCTCCTCGCCGTCATGGAACAGCTCGACCTCGCCCGCTTCCCGACGCTGTCGGTGCTGTCGGCGGCGCTGGTCGCCCGCCTCCCCCTCGAGCGCGAACGCCAGCTCGTGCTCAAAAACGTCCGGCGCGACGGACGCGGCCTCGCGTGGAAGGTCAACCTCCCGGCCATCCGCGCAAACCTCGACCGGCTCCTCGACTTCCCCCGCCACCTTCCCCCCGTCCCTCCCGGAGACCGGGTGCTCTTCGTCCGGGGCGAGCGCTCCGACCACCTCGTGCCGGGGGACTCCTCCTTCTTGTCCTTTTTCCCCGGCGCCCGCCTCGTGCAGGTCGACGATTGCGGCCACTGGCTCCACGCCGAGCAACCCGGGCAACTCGCCCGGGTCATCCGCGACTTCCTCGCATGACCCGAGAGCGGTCGGAAGATTACTTCCTCGAAAGCGCGTAGCGTTTATGCGTTTATAGCCGTGGGGCGGAAAAAAATTACGAATTACGAATTACGAGGTCTGTAAGGAGCGCGTAGCGCTTATGCGTTTGTAGCCGTGGGTGAAAGCCCAGTCGTGGTCGGAAGATTACAGGGATGACCATAAAAAGCCCCGAAGGGGTGTTCAGCAATAGCGTAGGGCAACGCCCTACGAATGGTCGCCCGATGAATAACAAGCAGGCTGAAAGCCTGCGAGCCAATACAATACCATGCTATTGCTTACGCCCCTTCAGGGCTTGGTGAATCGTATGATCCGGTTCGTGGGGCGTTGCCCCACGCTATTGCTGGACACCCCTTCGGGGCTTTTTTGCATCTTCCGACCATGACTAGGCTGATACCCACGACTATAAACACGAAAACGCTATGCGCTTCTTGCAGATCTTCCGACCATTCGTGGCCAAAAGCCCTTCAATGGAAGGAACTCGAGCAATTCGGAAAGCATTGGCTAATAAAAGATG
>JAISAV010000177.1 GCA_031266545.1 Odoribacteraceae bacterium
AGATAAAAACACCCCGCGTGACCGCGCGCGGCGGCACGAGATGCGCGAAAAATTCCTTACTTTCGCGTTCAAATCATCAACATCATGACAAGTTCGAGAGAAAATACCCTATCCGTTGCCGCGGCGCAGGCCCTCTGCCTCGAGAACGGCATCCCGTTTTACACCTACCGCCTGCCGGGGTCGGGGGAGGTGGTCTTCGGGGCGCAGCTTTCCGGCGAGTTAAACCTCTTCCAGGGCTTCGAGCGTCGCCCGCCGGGGAAGGGCTTCGTGGTGACCCCCTTCAACCCCGCGTCGTGGAGCTTCCCGTACTTCATCAGGGCGGACGTCTCGTTCACCGGCGAGTTGTCCGACGCCGGGGCGATCGCGGCGTTGCGCGGCGCGACGTATGCCGTCCCGCCGCCGCGGGAGCCGGGGGAGCGGGAGCCGAACCACCGGGAGTACGTCGACGAGGCGCGCCGCCTGCTGGCCGTCATCGAGCGCGAGGGGTTGCGCAAGGTGGTGCTCGCCCGGACGATCACGGTGCCCCGCGACGCCCTCGCGCTGGCGCCGCTCCTGTTCGAGCGGATGATGACGTACGGGGAGGCCTTCCTCTTCATGTTCTCGTTGCCGGGCAAGGGGACGTGGACGGGTGCCAGCCCGGAGCTGTTCCTGAAGTATGACCGGGACGGCTTCCGCGCGATGGCGCTGGCGGCCACGCGGCCGGTGGACGGCACCCCGTTCCCGGTCGCGTGGTCGGCCAAGGAGCGGGAGGAGCAGCAGATCGTCTCGGACTACATCCTCGAGACGCTCTCCCCCTTCTTCACCCGCCACCTCGAGCGCGGCGAGCCGGCCACGACGCGTGCGGCGAACCTCTACCACCTCTGCACCCGCTTCTACAGCGACGAGCAGCTCCCCGCCGACGAGATCGACCGGCTGGTGGCCCAGCTCCACCCGACGCCCGCCGTGTGCGGCCTGCCGAAGAAGCGGGCGATGCAACTGATCGCCGAGACGGAGTGGCAGGAGCGGGGTTACTACGGCGGGCTGGTGGGGCCGGTGGGGCAGAACGGGGCGTTTGACCTGTTCGTGAACATCCGCTCGATGGAACTCTTCCCCGGGGCGTTCCGCCTGCACGTCGGGGGCGGGATCACGCCGCTCTCCGACCCGGGGGAGGAGTGGCGGGAGACCTGCCAGAAGGCCGACACGTTGTTGAACCTCGTCCGGGAGATAGACCATGACGGCGCCCTCGTCTGACGTCGAGGCGGCCCGCCTGCTGGTGGGCGTGCTGGAGCGGCAGGGGGTACGACGCGTCGTCCTGTCGCCCGGGTCGCGGAACGCGCCGCTGCTCGTCACCGCGGCGCGCTCGGCGACGATCGAGCGTCACGTGGTGGTGGACGAGCGGTCGGCGGCCTTCTTCGCCCTGGGGCTGGCGCGGCAGTCGGGGGAGACCGTGGCGCTGGCCTGCACGTCGGGCACCGCCCTGCTGGACTACGCGCCCGCCGTGGCCGAGGCTTACTACCAGGGCGTCTCGCTGCTCGTCATCTCGGCCGACCGGCCGCCGGAGTGGATCGACCAGGACGACGGGCAGGCCATCCGCCAGCGGGGGGCGCTCGCGGCCGTGGTCAAGGGATCGTTCGAGCTGCCGGTCGGGACGGGCGACGCGGAGCGCTGGCACGCCAACCGCCTCGTGAACGAGGCCATCAACCTCTCGCGGGAGGGGATGCCCGGCCCCGTGCACGTGAACGTCCCGCTGCGGGAGCCGCTGTACGGCTTCTCGCCGCGCCCGGCGACGGCGGAACGCGTCGTCGCGCCCGCGGCAACGTACGTCGCGCTGGCCCACGGGGAGTCGGCGCGCCTGCGGGAGCGGCTATTCGGCAGCCCGGCGGTGATGATCGTGGCCGGATTCATGCCGCCGGACGAGGAACTGGCGGCAGCAATAGTGCGGTTGACAAGAATGGACAACGTCGTGGTGCTGGCCGACACGATGGCAAACCTGCCCGCGCCCAGCGTGATCAACACGGTAGACCGCGTGCTGGCGACGATCTCCCCCGCGGAACGCCCGGCGCTCGCACCCGACCTGTTGATCACGATCGGGGGCGCGCCGCTCTCCCGGCGGCTGAAGGAGTTCATCCGGGAGTTCCCCCCGGCGGAACACTGGCACGCGGGACAGAGACACGCCCCGCCGGATACTTACCGCTCGTTGTCGCTCTACGCAAACGTGTCGCCGGTGACGTTTTTCCGGCAACTGGGCGCGGACACCCGGGCGACGGGCGACGGCTACGCGGCCCGCTGGCGGGAGCGGCGCACGGTGGCGGCCGCCCGTCACGAGGCGGCGGTGGCGGCGCTCCCGTGGTGCGACCTGAAGGCGTTCTCGTTGCTCCTGCCGGCGCTGCCGGCGGGCTGCCTGTTGCACCTCGGGAACAGCACGCCCGCGCGTTACGCCCAGCTTTTCGGCGCCTCGCGGGCGGCGCGGACGGACGGGAACCGCGGCACGAGCGGCATCGAGGGGGCTACCTCCACGGCCGCCGGGGCGGCCGTGGCGTCGGGGCGGCTGACGGTGCTGGTGACGGGCGACTTGAGTTTCCTCTACGATTCCAACGCCCTGTGGGGCCTTCCCCTGCCCCCCGGGCTGAAGATCGTCGTGATGAAGAACGGCGGCGGGGGCATCTTCCGCTGCCTGCCCGGCCCGCCGGGCCTGCCGGAGGCGGGGGAGTTGTTCGAGACTCCCCACGGCGTGAATATCGCCGCGCTGGCGCGCGTGCACGGCCTCGAGACGCGCGAGGCGGGCGACGAGGGGGAGTTGCGCGCCGCGTTGCCGGGGTTCCTCGCCCCGGCGGCCCGCCCCGCCGTGCTGGTGATCGACACGGCCGGGCGACCGAACGGGGAGTTGTTAAAACGTTATTTCGAATACCTTAAAATGTAAGACATGATCAACTGGACGACGATAAAAGAGTACTCGGACATCCTGTTCGAGTTTCACGAGGGGATCGCGAAGATCACGATCAACCGCCCGCGCGTGTACAACGCCTTCCGCCCGCGGACGAACGAGGAGATGCTGGACGCGCTGGCCGCCTGCCGGGAACGGGGCGACGTGGGGGTGGTCGTGCTGACGGGGGCGGGCGACAAGGCTTTCTGCTCGGGCGGCGACCAGAACGTGAAGGGCGACGGCGGCTACCTCGACGAGCGGGGTGTGCCGCGCCTGAACGTGCTGGACGTGCACAAGGCGATCCGCTCGCTGCCGAAGCCGGTGATCGCGATGGTGAACGGCTACGCGATCGGCGGGGGACACGTGCTGCACGTGGTGTGCGACCTGACGATCGCCGCCGAGAGCGCCGTGTTCGGGCAGACCGGCCCGCGGGTGGGCAGCTTCGACGGGGGCTTCGGCGCCTCGTACCTCGCCCGCCACGTGGGGCAGAAGCGGGCGCGCGAGATCTGGTTCCTCTGTCGACGCTACTCTGCCCGCGAGGCCGAAGAGATGGGGATGGTCAACAAGGTGGTGCCCCTCGAGCGGCTCGAGGAGGAGACCGTCGCGTGGTGCCGGGAGATCACGCGGCAAAGCCCGATGGCCGTCCGCATGATCAAGCGCGCGCTGAACGCCGAGCTGGACGGGCAACACGGCCTGATGGAGCTTGCCGGCGACGCGACGCTGCTCTATTACCTCACGGGCGAGGCGCAAGAAGGAAAGAAGGCTTTCCTCGAGAAGCGCGACCCGGATTTCGAGCAATTCCCCAAGTTCCCCTGACGCCGATGCTCCGGGCCGCTTACACGAGACGCGTGCTCCACTTCAAGGAGCCTGCCATCACCTCGCGCGGGGTGATGACGCGGAAGGAGTGCTGGTACGTGAAGGCGTGGGAGGAGGACGACCCGGGCCGCTTCGGGCTGGGGGAGTGCCCCCTCTTCCGGGGATTGAGCGCGGAGGATCGTCCCGGCTACGAGGAGCGGCTGGGCGAGGCCTGCGCGCGGGTGGCGGACTTCCGGCCGGGGGAGTGGCGGGAGTGGAGTTCGATCTGCCTCGGCATGGAGACGGCGCTGGCCGACCTGCGGAACGGGGGCGAGCGCCTGCCCTTCCCCGGGCCGTTCACGCGGGGGGAGGAGGCCCTCGAGATCAACGGGCTGGTGTGGATGGGGAGCCGCGAGCAGGTGGCGCGGCGCGTGGAGGAAAAGCTGGCGGCCGGCTTCCGGTGCCTCAAGCTGAAGATCGGGGCGATAGGCCTGCGGGAGGAGCTGGAACTGCTGCGCTCGGCGCGCGACCGCTTCCCGGGCGTGCAGTTGCGCGTGGACGCGAACGGCGCTTTTACCCCCGGCGAGGCGCCCCGCGTGCTGGAACAACTGGCGCGCCTCGGCGTGCACTCGATCGAGCAGCCGATCCGCCGGGGGCAGTGGCGGGAGATGCGCGCCCTGTGCAGGGAGTCGCCCGTGCCGGTGGCCCTCGACGAGGAGTTGATCGGGATCACGCGCCGGGAGGAGAAGATCGCGCTGCTGGAGGAGATCGCCCCGCGGTATATCGTCCTGAAACCCTCGCTGGACGGCGGCTTCGACTCGTCCGGCGAGTGGGCCGCGCTGGCCGGGGAACGGGGCGTCGACTGGTGGGCCACCTCCGCCCTGGAGTCTAACGTGGGGCTGAACGCCGTCGCGCAGTGGGCCGCGCTGGCGGGCGGCATCTCCCCGCGGGGGCTGGGCACCGGGCAACTGTACGCGGATAATATCCCCTCGCCGCTGGAGTCCCGCGGGCGATTCTTGACGTATCACCCGGGGGGGGCGTGGGACTCGCGCTCCCTCGAGTTTAACCGGCCCCCCGCGTGATGGGTACCGCGATACACGACGAGGTGGAGGCCTTCCTCGCGGAATGGACCGACGACCGGGAGCACGTGACGGGACACACCTCCGGGTCGACCGGCCCGGCGCGGCGCGTCGACCTGCCGAAGCGCGACATGCTGGCGTCGGCGGCCCTGACGAATGACTTTTTCGGCATCACCTCCCGCTCGACGCTGTTGTTATGCCTCTCGCCCGCGTATATCGCCGGGAAGATGATGATCGTGCGGGCGCGCCTCGCCGGGGCGAGGCTCGTCGCGGTCGAGCCGGGGGGCGACCCGCTGGCGGCGCTCGACGGGCCGGTCGACCTCGCCGCCATGGTGCCGCTGCAGGTGGCGAAGGGCCTCTCGCGCCCGGGAGGGTGGTCACTGCTCAGGCAGGTAATCATCGGCGGCGCCGCGCTCGATCCCGCGCTGGAAGGGCGCTTGCGGGAGGTGCCGACGGCTTGTTACGCCTCTTACGGCATGACCGAAACCGCGTCGCACGTGGCCCTCCGCCGCGTGAACGGGCCGCTGGCCTCCCCGCTTTACGTGGCGCTGGGGGAGACCCGCTTCGCCACGGACGATCGCGGCTGTCTCGTGATCGACGCCCCCCACCTGCAACAACGCCGCGTCGTCACCAACGACCTCGTCCGGCTGGTCGACCCCGCCCGCTTCGAGTGGCTCGGGCGGGTCGATCACGTGATTAACTCCGGCGGCGTCAAGCTCTCCCCCGAGGTGATCGAAGCCCGGCTCGCCCCGTTGCTCTCCCGCCGCTTTTTTATCACCGCGGAGCCTGACCCGCGGCTGGGCGAGCGCGTGCTGCTGGTGGTGGAAGGCCCCCCCTGGCGCGAGGATGAACGCGCCCGCCTCGTCGAGCGATTTTCCGGCGTCCTCTCCCCCCGCGAACGACCCCGCGCCATCCGCTTCCTCCCCGCCTTCTGCGAAACACCCTCCGGGAAGCTCCTCCGCACGCTCGAGTGACGCGCCGCCCGCAAGGTTAAAGCCAAACGAATGTGAAGTAGGTGTTTGGTTTTTTGCACCGAAGAAAAACATTTTGTTTATGTGGGTTATAGGGCTGAAGGCTCGGCATAATCCAGTCCAATGCAATGCGTTGGGTTAGGCTATAACGGGCCTTCAGCCCTTAAGTAAACGACATTGGATCGTTATTGGTAAAGCAAGCAGCAATTTTATATTTTTTTCGAGATAGGAATTTGTTTTTCGAGGGATTTGAAATCAAACTTTTTGTAATTTTGGGAGCACTAAAACAAGTCCATTATGAAAAATTTAATTTTGATTTTGTCCGTGTTCCTTCTCTTGGCCTGTGACAAGGAAGAATTACTTGATGGCAAGGAGACAAGGATTCGATTCGGCGCGTTCGAATTAGGCTCTCAGGAGGTCGCGTTGATGACGTTCTCCTCGTTTCGGGTTATCGTCTTGCAAGATAACGTTGTGGTGCGGTATTTTACCTTCTCCTCGGAGAAACTTTTAGGGAATGAACTCGCCGTGAACCTTCCCATAGGGAGTTATAAGCTCCTTTTTATCGCTAACGGGCCGGAAGAGGAGGCGGTATCCTGCGAGATCGGTGACCCGCTGGAGGCCGTGCTCTTGAACCTGCTCAAGCGAGGCGAGGCGTATGACGAGGCTGCCGACTTCCTGACGGCGGTCAAGCAGGTAAATATCACGACGAATAGTAATAACTTGCTTTCGATTGCCTTGCGGCGCAAGGTGGGGAAAATCCGGGTCACGCTGACGGGCCTCTCTGCCGATATCGACTCCATCAAGATCGAGCTGGATAATGTTCCGAAATCCTTTTCCGCGGACGGGAAGGTGGCGGGATCGACTGCGACCATACTCAAGCGCATGGCGCACGTGAAGGGTGCCGGGACGGCCACTGCCGATATCATGACCTTTCCCGTCGCGGCCAATAAGGCGGAGATCGGCGTGCTCTACTCCATCGGTCACGTCACTTACCGGGGCTTTATGAAGCTGGCCCCCGCCGTCGATAGTAATCGTATCGTGACCGTGACCGGGCATTACCTACCCACCCTGGCGCAGGGCTTCAATTTCGACGCGCAGGCGTGGGACGAGGTTAATCTTATCGATGGTGGCGATATGGATCTGGGGACGCACAACGAGGTGGTGGTGGATAACACTCCCCCGGCCGGCGTCCCGGTGGGCGGCAACTTGCTCCAGAACGGGGGCTTCGAGACGTGGCCCGACGCCTCCTCGCCGCCCCTCGCTTGGAGTCTTAGCAATGAAGGCGCCGACAAGATCGTGCACGAAAATACCAATCCCGCACACGTCTTCGAGGGTGGATCCTCTTGTTTCATGGGATCGCGGACGTATCTTTATCAGGATATCCCCGTGACGGAGCGGACGTGTTACCAGATTAGCCTGCGTGTTAAATCAAATACCGAGGCCTACAAGTGGCGGGTTTACTGCTCTTGGAGAAGGACGGCCTCTGCGGCGCTGCCCGCCGCGGCGAACGTCGCCATACAAACGGCACAAGCGGGCGCGACCGACGGCTGGGTAGAGGTCTTCGAGGAGGGGAACAAGTTCAGGGCGCCCGTCGGCGCGAAGATCTTGCGCGTGGAGATTCGTACCTACTCCGCCGGTGAC
>JAISAV010000252.1 GCA_031266545.1 Odoribacteraceae bacterium
GCGACAACCCCGCTGAGGGAGCTGTAGTCCGTGATCACCCCGTCGATGACGATGAGGGGGGAGGTGTTGACCTGTTTCTCGCCTTCCATGACGCCGTAGAGGGTGCCGAGGCCGCGGAGGAGCAGGTCGCCGTCAGCGCCGGGACGGCCCGTGCTGCCCGTGATTTGGAGGCCGGTGGTGTGGCCGCGGAGGGCATTCATGAGGTTGCCGCCGGAGACCGAGGAGGCGAGTTGCTCGCCGCGAAATTGCTGCACCGACCCGGTCATCTCGCTCGCCTTGCGGGTGGAATAGCCCATGATGATGATCTCTTCCATGAGTTCGGGCTTCTCTTGCAGGATAATTTCAAACTCTTTCTGGCCGGTGTAAGGGATCAACCGGTCTTCCATCCCGACGAAGGAGACGAGGATCGAGGTTTCCCTGCCCGGGACGAAGGAGATCTCGAACTTTCCCTCCGCGTCGGCCGCCACCCCGTGGGTGGTCCCGCTGACGCGTACCGTGGCGCCGGGGAGGGGATAACCTTCAGGCCCCTTGACGACGCCGGTCACGCGCACCCGCTCCTGCGGCGGCGCGACGGCCGGGAGCGCGGGGGCTTTCTTCAGGACGATCACCTTGTTGATGATCTCGTACGCGAGATCCCGCGAGCGGAAAATGGCGTCGAGGGCCTCCTCGAGGGAGGAGTCTTTCAACGTGACGTCCACGAGTTCGCGTTCGTTCAACAGGTCCTTGCGGTAGAGGAAGTCGTAGCCCGTGTTCTTTTTCAGGTAGGCGATAACCTCGCCCATGGGACAACGGGCGAGATTGGCGTCCAGCTTGTCCGGCTGGGCATGGGCCGCGGCGGCCAGGAAGCACGCCAGGGCAAGCATTTTCACCCTCGCGGTGAACATCTTTCGGGGTAATCTCGTCCAGGCGAGATTACCGTGGTTTCGATTTTTTTTCATAGCTTTGTGAAGATTTATATTACACGTTGCCCCCGCCCGGGGGCATATCTAAACGAGGGGAGACGCTGGCGGCGTTTCCCCTTTATCATTTGTCCACGATGATCGTTCGTCCCTCGACGGAGAACGTGACCTCGCCGGTCTTTTCCAGCGTGAGGAGCACCTCGTGCAGGTCGGCGTAGCGGGGAACGCGTCCCTTGAAGGCAATCGACCGCGGGGCACCCTCCCGGAAGAGGATCTCCACGTCGTACCAGCGGGCGATCTCCCGCGTGATCTCCTCCAGCGTCCGCTCCTCCAAGATGAAGGAGCCTTCCCGCCAAGAGGCGATCTCGCCCGCGTTCACGCGCCGCTTCTCGATGCCCTCGCCGGGGACGCGGCGGGCGACGCCCTGCTCTCCCGGTTCGAGCGTCACGACATCCCGGCCGTCGGAAAGCGTCACGCTGCCGTTCACGAGGGTGGTGTACGTCGCCGGGGCGTCGCCGTAACCGGAGATGTTAAATGCCGTGCCGCGTGCCTCCACGAGGTGACCGCCGACCTCCACGCGGAAGGGACGCGAGGGGTCGCTCGTCACCTCGAAATACGCCTCGCCCTCCAGGATGACGCGGCGCCCCGCGCCGGTGAATTTCACCGGGAAACGGAGACGACTATCGGCGTTCAGCCAAACGCGCGTCCCGTCGGAGAGCACGAGGTCAAACTCGCCGCCGCGGGGCACGCGTATCTCGTTGATGACCGGGAGCGTGTCGGTGGGAAGCACGCGGGAGAGGTAAGAGAGCTGGCGCGGGTTGTCCTTGGCGAGTTCCACCCCTCCCTGCTCGAGGCTCCCGCGGAGGGTGTCGAGGAGCACGAGGCTCCCGTCGGCCAGTTGCAGGGTGGCCCGGGGATGCCCGGGGGTGATCTCCACCGGCGCAATGACGGGCGGCGGCGACGCGGGCCGGGAAAAGTGGAGTATCCCCACCGATAAGGCGACGAGGGCCGCCGTCGAGGAGGCCCACGCGATCGCGCGCGCCCGGCGGCGGCGGAGAGACGCCCTCCGCGCGCGGAGAAGCATTGCCTCGAGCGCCCGCTCCGAGTCGACTCGTTCCAGGGCTTTCATCCCGTCGCGCAGGTAGCGCTCGTCTTGCCATTGCCGGTAGAGGGCCTCGTGTTCCGGGCACTCCTCCCGCCACGCGGCCAGTTCCCTCGCCTGTCGCTCGGGCAGGTTGCCGGCGATTTCCGCGAGGATCAAGCGGGAGATGGTAAATAACCTGTCGTGATCCATTTTGTCATAAATTTACGTGTAAGCGCAATGGACACGAAAAAGGGGAATTATTTTTTATAAAATCCCGAAAAAAGAGGGCAACAAGCGCGCGAGTTTCTGGCGCAGGGCGCGGATGGCGCTCGTCTTGTATTTTTTGATGGAGCTGTCGGAGAGGGCGAGTTTTTCGGCGATCTCGGCATTTTTTAGTCCCTCGATAAAACTCATCTCGAGGATTTGCCGCTCCTTCGGGGGGAGGGAGGCGATGGCGTTGTGGAGGAGCAGGCGCGTCTCCTGGTCGATGACGGAGGTGTTGAAGAGGATCGCCTCCTCCTGACGGGAGAGGTAGCGACGGTGGGCCTGCTCCTTGCGGGAGAGGCTGATGATGTCGTTGCGGATGGACGTGTAGAGAAAACTCCTGAGGGAGGGCAACGAGTGGAAGTGTTCCCGCTTTTTCCACGCGTCGAAAATGGCATCTTGCACGCAATCCTCTGCAAGAAAATCCATCCGCTCGCCCAGGTACCTCGAGGCAAACAGCAAGATACCGGGGTAGACCTTCCGGTAGAACAGGTCGAGATGCCCCTGGCGGAAGGCCACGAGTATCGCCGCCTCTTCAGGCGTCTCGGTGGAAGCTATTTCTCGCGTCATGTCGAAACCGGGGCTTGTGTGTGTCTATCTGTCTATTTTTCACTATCTCGCGAAGCTAATCATTATCCGTGAATTGTCACGCGCTATCCGGCAAGAATATCGAGGATCACATGGAAGAACGGTCGAGGCCGTACTTTTCATCCTGCCGGCAATGGCCCCGCGGCTCGACGTGCACCACGATGTCGTAGACGTTGTCGAGGTTATCCTTGATGCTCGACTCGACGGCGTCGGCGATGACGTGAGCCTCACGCAAGGTGATGTCGCCATCCGCCTCGATGTCAAGGGCGATCATGTACATGCCCCCGATCTGGCGGGAACGAACCCGGTGGGGGTTGTGCGCCCCCGGCACCTTTTCCACGGCGTCGAATATCTTCGCGTAAACGGACTCGTCATTGACCCCGTCCATCAATTCCACGTTGGATTCCTTGAAGATGTGGAACGAGCTTTTGATGATGAAAAGGCTGACGAACAGGCCCGTGATGGAATCAAGCAGCGGCCATTCGAGGATAAACGTGCAGAAAAGCCCGAACAACACGCATGACGAGAGGTAGACGTCATTCAACATGTTCCGCGCGTTCGCCCGCAACAAGATGCTGTTGGCGCGCTTGGCCTGCCGCATCTGGTAGGCGGTCAATCCCAGCTTGGCAAGGATGGAGAAGACCGTGACGTAAATCGCCATGACCCCGGGGATCTCGCGCGAAACCACTTGCCCGGGACCGTTCCACGCCCGCGTGATCGCGCCGAGAACATCATGCCCGGAGGTGAATAGCACCTGTATCCCGGCATAAAAGATAAGGAGGGAAAGTACTTTCGTGGCGATGCTCTCGGCCTTGTTGTAACCGTACACGTACTTTTTGTTCGGCGGCCGCCGGATCAGCGAGGCAGTGAAAACCATCACGAGCGAGATGGCTATGTCCGTCGCCGAGTCAACCCCGTCCCCGACAACGGCGATGCTACCGGCAATGTAACCGATCACGATCTTCGTGACGGAAAGGATCGTGTTGCCGATCGTACTGACCCACGAGGTACGAACGAGTATCTTATTTCGAGAAGCCGGTTGTTTCATGCGCGTGACAAGATTTTTTTCCCGGCAAAAGTACTATTTTTCCATGAAACAGAAAATCAATGTCGCCCGCGGGAGGCGCCGCGAAGATTCTCCTGACAAGGTCACGTGAAAATCCCGGCGAGATAGGGCTTGCCGGGTAAAAACCTCTCCCGAACAAGAGGTATTTCTTCAAGATATCTCGATTAATTCAGGATAATGCTCTCTTCAAATACCTGTGGGCCTGTGTATACAAAAGTATGAACGGTGATAAACCACAAGATTAAAAGCATCATTAGGGCACACAAAGTGCAGTACCACCCCGGGTGCACTTTTTCTTTCTGTACTATCTTCACCAAGATCACCGCCATTACAAAAACAAGCAGTAACAAGTATCCGATTATCATGACTGCTTCCAGACTTACAAAGTTAAAAGTATGATTCATATTTTTTCTCATTTATGTTTTTTAATGCCAGTTGGGTTGCCTCGTCACTATTCTTGTTACAAGCTGCATCTTCCGAACTTCGTGCCTCGCCAGCACGCCCCGTGGTTGTGTAAAGTTCCTCGAGGCGATAGAAAGACCAGTTGTCAAAAATTACCTTATTCTCCCCCGGGCGACAAAAGGCATATGCGACATGTTCAATCCCCTCGTATTTGAATTTCACGGCATACACCTTGTCGCCAATATACAGATGATTCATCATGAGTTCTAACCTTTGTTGAAACTTGAGTTTGGCTTCTTTTTCCATGCCTTGAGGTATTTCGATAATAGAAAA
>JAISAV010000273.1 GCA_031266545.1 Odoribacteraceae bacterium
GGGGAGGAGAGCGGGGCGCTCGAGCCTTACCTCCTCGAGTATTTCCGGGACACACCTCCCGCCTCCCGCGAGATGTTGGAGCTGGCCACGGCCGCGGCGCTCACGCTGAAGGACAAGGAACGCTTCTGGTCGCTCCTCTCTCTCTACCGCGAGAATGGCCTCAAGATCCCGCGTCATGCCCAGGAGGCCGCCCTCCTCTTCGCCCACCGGGACAGGCGCGAGATTAGCGAGATTTCCGGTATCGACGACGCGACGCGGGGAGAGTTCGCCCGCCTGCTCAACGCGATGGAACTCCAACGCGCGACCACCGGGGACGCGCTCGTCGACCTCCTCCGGCGCTCGTTCGGCAGGACGTACTGGTATTATTATTTCGCGGTAAAAGATTTAAAAACCAACTGACATGATCCGGATCAACCTCCCCGCGGCGTTGCTCGCCTGCGCCCTCTTCGTTGCTTGTTCGCCGCATGCCCCTCGACAGGCGCGGGACGTGACCTTTCCCGTGGCTATCTCTCCCGACTACACGGGGGTCACGATCCCCTACAACATCGCCCCGCTCCGCTTCAGCATCTTGCTCGATGCGGAGGATTACATCACCGTCGCCCGCGGCAGCCTTGCCGGTGCGCTCACCGTGCGGGGGAAGACCGCCCGGTTTCCCCTGAAACCTTGGCGGCGGCTGTTGGAGGCCAACAAGGGCGGTTCGATCCTCTTGGAGATCTACCTGAGACGCGACGGCGAGTGGCTCAAGCTCCCCCGCGTGCGGAACCACGTTTCCGCCGATCCCATCGACGAGTACCTCGCTTACCGCCTGATCGAGCCGGGCTACGTCCATTACCGCTCGATCGCGCTCCGCCAGCGCCGCCTCTCCTCTTTCGAGGAGCGGGATCTCTATAACAACGATATCTACCCGGACGACGAGCGGCGCCTCTGCATCAATTGTCACTCGTTCCAGAATTACCGCACGGCCAACATGCAATTCCACGGGCGCGGCGAGCGCGGCGGCACAATCATCGTCCGGGAGGGCCACCCCGTCAAGGTCAACCTGAAGGTGGGCGACCTCGTCTCGGGCGGCGTCTACCCGGCGTGGCACCCCTCGGAGCCGCTCGTCGCTTACTCCGTGAGCCAGACGGGGCAGGTCTTTCACTCCCGCGACACCCGCAAGGTAGAGGTGCAGGATCTCTCCTCCGACCTGATCCTCTACGACGTCGCACGCAACACCGTGGCCTACATCGCCAGCGACACCAACGAGTTGGAGACGTTCCCCGCGTGGAGTCCCGACGGGGAGACGCTCTACTACGCCTCCGCCCCCTACGTCCCGACGCATCCCAATCACTCGTGGGACGCCATCGTGCACTACAAGGAGATTTGCTACAACATCGTCCGCCGATCGTTCAACCCCGTCTCCCGGCAATTCGGGGACGCGGAGGTGGTGTACGATGCCGCCCGTGCGGGCAAGAGCGCCACGTTGCCGCGCGTTTCCCCCGACGGACGCTACCTGCTCTTCACGCTGGGCGACTTCGGCACGTTCCATATCTGGCACCCGGAGAGCGATCTCTACCTCCTCGACCTGCGGACGGGGGAGACCCGGCCGCTGGATCCTGTCAACAGCCCGAACACGGAGAGTTACCACTCTTGGTCGTCCAACGGCCGGTGGATTGTCTTTAGTTCCCGCCGCGACGACGGTTCGTACACCCGCTCCTATATCGCGCACTTCGACGAGGAGGGCCGCACCTCCAAGCCTTTTATCCTACCGCAGGAGGATCCCGCCCTGTACGATTACCTCTACAAGTCGTTTAACGTCCCCGAGTTCATGATCGAGCCGGTCGCAACTTCCCTCCCCGCCTTTACCTCCGCCTTTGCCGCGGAAGCGCTGGACGCCCGTCCGGTGATGAAGGAGAAATGACGTTGTTGCGACGATATTCCTGCCGGGACAAGATGCTCCCCCCGCGATTTCGCGATTCGTGCGCGATTCGTGCCTGAACACGCCGCGTTTTTATTACTTTTGCCGGAAATGACAGGCAAATGACCAAATTTCTGATCATCCGCTTCAGCTCCATCGGAGACATCATACAGTGCATGAGCGTGATTAGCGGCATCAAGGAGCGCTTCCCGGACGCGGAGATCCACTGGATCACCCGGGCGGACATGGCCTCCATCCCGCGCGTGGACGGGCGGGTGAGCGTCGTGTGGAAATTTGACAGGCAGGAAGGCCTGCGCGGGCTGCTGCGCCTCGCCCGCCGACTCAAGGCCGAGCGCTTCGACTACCTCTACGACGCCCACAGCAACCTCCGCTCGAACATCCTCAAGGCAATCCTCCTCTCCCCGCTCGAACGGATCCTCCGCCGGGCGCCGGGCCACGTCACCCGGAGCAAGGAACGCTGGAAACGCTTCCTGCTGTTCAAGCTGGGGATCAACACCTTCGACAAGCCCTTCAGGGGCGTCGCCTCGTACCGGAAACCGCTATACAAGTGGAACATCACCCGCTTCGACGACGCCCGCGACGACTGGCGCTTTCCCCCGGACTTCCCGGAGCGGCTCGACGCCCTCGTCCCGCCCGGCGTCATCACCCTCGTCCCTTCCGCTAACTGGGGGATGAAACGCTGGCCCCTCGCCGCTTGGCAGGAACTGGTGCGATTGCTGCCGGGCCGTTGCTTCGTGATCCTCGCAGGCCCCGCCGACCTGTTTTGCGAGGCCATCCGCGCCGTGGCGCCGGGACGGGTGAGCAACCTCGCCGGGGAGACCTCCCTGCTCGAATCGTGCTACCTCGTGAAAAAATCGACGCTGGTCATCAGCGCCGACACCGGCCTCCTGCACGCCGCCGACCTCTTCCGCGTCCCCGCCATCGCCCTGATGGGGCCGACGGCCTTCGGCCACCCCTCCGGCCCGGCGACGCGCGTCATCGAGGTCGACCTCCCGTGCCGCCCCTGCACCAAGGACGGGCGGGGCAAGTGTCGACGACCGCGCACGTGCATGGAGGAGATCTCGCCCGCCACCGTGGCCGCCGCCGTCCTCGCTATCGTTCCATCCTCGCCTCCCGGAAGGTGACGAAAAAGGTGGTTCCCTCGTCCGGCTTGCTCTCGAAGCGGATCGCCCCCCCCATCCCCTCCACGATCCTGTAGGAGATGGGCAGGCCGAGGCCCATCCCGCTGGACTTCGTCGTGAAATTCGGCTCGGCGACGCGGTCCCACAGGTGTTCCGGGATACCCGTGCCGTTGTCCTTGATCGTCAGGAGCACCCGCCCGTCGCCGCGCGCGAGGGCGATCGTGATCTCCCCCTGTCGCCCCGCGGGGATGCTCTGCTCCGCGTTCTTCAGGAGGTTCACCAGCACGCGGTTCACCTGCTCTTGGTCGCCGAACAGGAAGATGCCCGGCTCGATGTCCGTGGACATCCACTCCACGTTGTTGGCGAACAGGCGGACGCACCGCTCCACCATCTCGCTGAAGTTAAACCACTCGTTGTTCGCCACGGAGACCTTCGCGAAGTCCGCGAAGGCGTTCGCGATGGAGGCCATGTGATCGATCTGCTCGATCAGGACGGCAGAGATCCCCTCGAAGCGCCGACGCGCCTCTGCGGCGTCCTTCCCCTGCAGGGCGCGGCGCAGGAACTGGATGTTCAGCTTCATCGGCGTCAGCGGGTTCTTGATCTCGTGGGCGATCTGCCGCGCCATCTCCTGCCAGGCGGCCTCCCGCTCCACGCGGGCGAGGCGCTTGACGCTCTCTTCCAGCTTGTCCACCATGCCGTTGTACTCCTTCACGAGGGCGCCCACCTCGTCCTGCTTGTGGTAGATGATCTTCTCGTTCTTCCCGTCGAGCAGCATCAGGCGCAACTTCTCGTTCACCAGTTGCAACGGCTTGACCACCCGTTCAGCCACCACGCCGGACAGGAGGATGGCCAGGATGATGACGATGATCGCCACGTTGATCGAGATCACCACGAGGAAGAGGATGTCCCGGTTCAACTCGTCACTCTTGGAAAAGTAGGGGATACTCAGCACGTACCTCCGCCCGTCGTCCAGTTCCAGGGGCATGTAAGCGGCCATGTACGTCAGCCCCCCGATCTCCTCCTCCTGCACGAAGCTGTTGGCCCGCTCCCGCGTGATCCGCCGGTAGGCCTCCGGGTTGAGCAGCGTGCCGTCCAGCCCCTTCTCGAAGATGATGGGCAGCGAGGTGGCGACCAGTTCCCCGCCCGCCGAGTAAATATTCACGTCCACTTGGAGCGCCGTCGCCATCTGCTCCAAGAACCGCGTGATCCCCGGCGACGCGCTCGCCTCCACGCTCGCCAGTTGCTCCAGCTCCCGGCTGACGATCCGCGACAACTTCACCACCTCCAGCGACTGCCGCCGCTCGAAGCCGGTGGAGATGATCAGGATGCTCAGGAACGTCGTGATCACCATCAGCCCGCAAATCAACGCGAGGATGTTGTTGCGGATGCGCTTCTTGAGCGTCGACTCGCGCGCCCGCTCCCCCTTCTTGCCCAGGTGAAACAGCCCATAGGAGGAGAAAATCAGGCTCACGAGGATCGCATAGAGGAGGTTCAACCCGTACGGGGCGAAAAAGCCCTTCCCGAGGCTGATGATAAACACGCCGGAAGATCCCACCGGCACCACCATGTGCGTGTAATTGTCCTTGTCCACCGCCTCGACGTGGGCCTGTCCCCGGTCGTTGCGCGGGAGCGTCCGGCCGTAATTATACGTGCCGTGGGAGTAGAGCAACTTCCCGTCCTTGTACTTGGCGTACGAGTAAGGGTACATGATCGACACGGGGTGCGTCGGTTCCCGGGACAAGATCTGCTGGTAGCCCGCCCGGTCGTTCTCCATCTTGGAATCAAAGCGGAAGTAGAGGCGGGCCGTGTCCCCCGGCGAGGGGAAATCGAAACGCCCGATGTAGGTGGTGAAGCCGTTGAAATCGTCGATGTTATAAAACGAGGTGCTCGCGACGCGCACGCCCAGCGAGTCGATCAGGGCGTCCCAGCGATCCTCTTCCCGCGGCGCGCCCGGGGGAGCCTCCCCGCGGCTGACGATCACCCGCCCCGTGTAATGGTAACCCGTGAGATCCGTCGACTTTTCCAGCAAGAAACCGGACACCTCCGGCTGCTCCCGGTGATGCACGAGGGAATCCAGCACCCGCGACAGGATCACCTTTTGATCCACCTCCACCAGCTTGTCCTCGAAACTCGCGTCCCGCTCGCGGATGATCTCGTTGGCGTAAGCGGCCCTGACGGCCCACTCTCGCTGCATCTCGTTCGCCTGCGACATTCCCATCACGTACGTCAACACCAGCACGATGGAAATGATGGAAAGGGTGCGCCGCAACTCCCCCCGCACCGCGTAATTGTTCACGATCTGCACCGCGTATAGCCCCAGCGTGAAGAGGCACCCCGCCCACGAGATGGGCAGCGCCACCGCCCAGCTCAACAGCGCGAGGCACCCCCACGTCGCGCCGGTGCCCGCCAGCGCCTGACGGAACGTGAACAGGCACGAAAAGTAACGGACGCTCCCGTCGATCAACACCAGCAGCCCCGTCGCCCCGATGACCAGCGTGACGAAGGCCATGATCGACGACAAGTCCACGTTCATGATCCGGGCCACGTTCAGGCTAACCTGCGTGTTCTCGATCAGCGACTCGATCGAGTAAGTGATCATGTTCACGTAGACGAAAGCGAACAGCAGGAAGATGACCAGAAAACAGTACTTGCGGCGTGTCGGCCAGCGCCCCTCGAAGCGCGAGCGGATGTTCTGGAACGAGATAAACAGGAAATTCACCACGCAAAAGATCGTGATAAAAAGCTCGCCCACGGGCAACGCCAAGTTCCAGTGCGTCACGTTCGTCTGGTAAATGGCCATGTGATACAGCGAGTAAGGAACCTTGAAATAGTACATCACCCCGCGCGCGAGCGTGAACGCGCCGA
>JAISAV010000215.1 GCA_031266545.1 Odoribacteraceae bacterium
CCCTGACGGGGTTGTGAGAGAGAAAAGGCCGTTTTTCTATTGATATGAATGCCCTACGGGCAACAAATAACCGATTCATCATGATTTATATCATTTCTTATCCCGAATCCAAGTTGAAATAGCGTTGCAACAAAGTCATTACGAATGACGAATTACGAGGCGGGAGACGTAACGCTATGCCATTTACGATCTGCAAAAAGCGCGTAGCGCTTTCGTGTTTATAGCCGTGGCTGACAGGCCACGGTCAACGAAATGCCCCCCCCTCATGCGCCGCGTAGCGGCGCCGCAATCATGTTACATATACCCTCCTCGTTCGCGTAAGCCTCCCGCTCGAAGCCACGTAGCGGTGCCGTTCATCACAAGGTACATGCACCATGATTGCGGCACCGCTACGCGGCGCATGAATGGGGGGCATCTTGTTCCGTGGGCTTTCACCCGGGATTATCGACATCTGACA
Source organism: Odoribacteraceae bacterium (assembly GCA_031266545.1). Classification (GTDB taxonomy): domain Bacteria; phylum Bacteroidota; class Bacteroidia; order Bacteroidales; family Marinifilaceae; genus JAIRKS01. The sequence goes on from JAISAV010000215.1 coordinate 458, forward strand.
CCGTACGGTGTCATTCCTTAAGTTGACGGCATTGGGATCCAGTTCAATGCCGTGCCGGGCGGGGGCAGGGCTTGCCCTGCCCCTACAACATGATCACAAAATGTTGCCACGTGATCATAAAATGTTGCTGTAGAGGCAGGGCTTGCCCTGCCTGCGAATCATTCAGAATCATTCCTGTAATTATTCGACACTCGTGGCCTTCGGCCCCTGAAGTAAGCGACATTGAATTAGAAACCACGAATTACGGGGAATTTTTCCACACTCCTCGCGCCGGACAGGACAAAATCACCCCGTGACGGGCTTCTGGCAAGCCTTTCCCGTGCTGGCACGCGAATTGCAGCTCTTCACGCGAAAACAACAATTAAACGGGATTTTTTATGGAAGCAAATGTTATCGCGAGCGGGCAGGAGAGACGGTACGAGTTATTCTTCGAGCCGAACGAGCTGCCGAGGGTACAGTACCTGTTGGAAACCAAGCAATTCTTTAGCCTTGGTAAATTAAAGAAGTACATCCAGGACAATACCGGGATCAAGTTGCAACTCTCGCTGAAGGAGCAAGGGGCGCACGCGACCGCGCAATTGTTCGAGTATTTTTTCCACGCCTACGAGCCGGTTTCCCCGCTCATGGAGTTTGAAAACACGGAGGCCGAGGCTGTCGCCCTCTCCGGGATCGTGTGAGGGGCGAATCGCGGGGGCCGTTATTGCTTTCTCGCGATTTTAAGTTATTTTCGCGGGGAGAAAAACGCCCCGGATGAATCCTGTTGACATTTTACTTCGTTATTACGACCCGGACTCGCGTGTGTTCCGGATCTTGCTGGAGCATAGCCGTCAGGTGGCGGGGAAGGCCGAGGAGTTGGCCGGGAGACATCCCGAGTTGCTCGTCGACCTTCCTTTTGTTCGGGAGGCGGCCTTGTTGCACGATATCGGGATCTTCCTGACGCGCGCCCCGTCTATCGACTGCCACGGGGAGATGCCGTACGTGTGCCACGGCTACCTGGGCGCCGACCTGCTACGTGCTGAGGGCTTCCCCCGCCACGCGCTGGTGTGCGAGCGCCACACGGGGGCCGGTATCTCGCTGAAAACGATACGGGAAGAGAGACTTCCCCTGCCCGAGCGGGAGATGATCCCGCGGAGTATCGAGGAGCAGCTCATCTGTTTTGCCGATAAATTTTTCTCCAAGACGCGCCTTGGCGAGGAGAAAACCGTGGAGGAGATACGGCGGGAGATCGCCCCGTTTGGCGAAGAATCTGTTATTCGCTTGGAGAAGTGGCGCGAGCTATTTTCATAACTCACTTTTTTTCCTAACTTCGCGGGGTCTCTTGCTGACACCCCCGCGGGGGCGCACGTCATCGAGAAATGAGAATATTATTAAATGAAGATAAAAGATGAGATTTGATGAACTGGATCTGGACGAGAGTGTGTTGCAAGGCTTAGAATCCATGAATTTTGAAGAGATGACCCCGGTACAGGAGTTGACGATTCCCGTGATCCTCGAGGGGAAAGATATTATCGCCTGCGCCCAGACGGGGACGGGGAAGACGGCGGCGTACGTCCTGCCGATCTTGAACCGGCTGGCCAAGGAGGCGCGGCGCTCGGACGCGGTGAAGGCGCTGATCATGTCCCCGACGCGCGAGCTGGCGCAACAGATCGATATTCAATTCGAGGGATTTTCCTATTTCCTGTCGATGTCGACGGTGGTCATCTACGGGGGCGGGGACGGCTCGCTGTGGGAACAGCAGAAAAAGGGGTTGCGGCTGGGGGCAGAGATCGCCATCGCGACGCCGGGACGCCTGCTCTCTCACATCCAGCATAGCGATATCGACCTGTCGGGGGTGGATTATTTCGTGCTCGACGAGGCCGACCGGATGCTTGACATGGGTTTCTTCGAGGACATCATGCAGATCGTCGAGAAGTTGCCGAAGGTGCGGCAGACCCTGCTCTTCTCGGCGACCATGCCGCCCAAGATCCGCCAGTTGGCCAAGAGCGTGCTACGCGATCCCGTGGAGGTGAGCGTGGCCATCTCCAAGCCGAACGAGGCGATCCTGCAAGCCGCCTATATCTGCCACGAGGGCCAGAAGATGGGGATCGTCGAGGAGTTGTTCAACAAGCCCGTGAAGCATAAAACGCTCCTTTTCTCCTCCTCGAAACAGAAGGTGAAAGATTTGGCGTTTACCCTGAAGCGCAGGAAGTTTAACGTCGCCGCCATGCACTCCGACCTCGAGCAAGCGCAGCGGGAGGCGGTCATGCTCGATTTCAAGAACGGGAAGATCGATATTCTGGTGGCCACCGACATCGTGGCGCGGGGCATCGATATCGAGGAGATCGGGCTGGTGATCAATTACGACGTGCCGCACGACCCGGAGGATTATATCCACCGCATCGGGCGCACCGCCCGGGCCAGTGCGGAGGGGGTGGCCATCACGTTTGTCTCGACGATAGAGCAAGGCAAGTTCCACCGGATCGAGCAGTTTCTCGGCACGGAGATCTACAAGGTGCCCCTCCCGGCCGGGCTGGGAGAGGCACCCGTGTATGACCCGAAGGCCTTCGAGCACAAGGCGCGGCGCAATTCCCCGCCCGGCAAGCGCCAGTCGAAAAAGCCACGTAAATAACGCGAGATGACGAACCCTGAACATGTCCTGCTGATCGGATCAATCTTGTTGTTGGTCAGCATCGTGGTGAGCAAGGCCGGTTTCCGGTTTGGCGTGCCGGTATTGTTGCTGTTTTTGGGCGTGGGCATGTTGTTCGGGAACGACGGGCTGGACCTGATCAATTTCCATGATTTCAGGGCCACGCAATTTATCGGCATCATCGCGCTGAACATCATCCTCTTTTCCGGGGGCATGGACACGCGCACCTCGGAGATCAAGCCGGTGGCCGGGCAAGGAGTGATCCTCGCCACGTTCGGGGTACTGGTCACCGCGTTGATCACCGGCTATTTCATCTATTTTATCACGGGGTTGATCCCCGGGTTTATCACCCTGACCTTCCCGGAGTCGCTGTTGCTGGCCGCCGTCCTCTCCTCCACGGATTCGGCCTCGGTATTCGCCATCCTGCGCACCAAGAAGCAGGAATTAAAAAATAACCTGCGCCCCATGCTCGAGTTGGAGAGCGGGAGTAACGACCCGATGGCCTACTTGCTGACCATCATCATGATACAAGTAATCCAGTCCGGGGACTTCAGCGTGGGCCGCCTGTGTTTTGACATCTGCCTCCAGATGAGCATCGGGGCGGCCGCGGGCTACCTGCTGGGTCGGCTGATCATCTTGCTGATGAATAACATCAACATCAACCAAGCGCTTTACCCCGTGCTGCTCCTGACGTGCGTCTTCGCGACCTTCTCGATCACCGGGCTGCTCCGGGGGAACGGCTACCTCGCGGTATACCTCGCCGGGCTGGTCGTGGGCAACCACAAGGTGGTGCACAAGAAGAGCATGATGACCTTCTTCGAGGGCTTCACGTGGCTCTTCCAGATCGTGATCTTCCTCACGCTGGGGCTGCTGGTAAACCCCAGCAAGCTGGGATCGGTGGCCAGTCTCGGCATCTTCGTCGGGCTTTTCATGATCCTCGTCTCTCGCCCGGCGGCGGTGCTGCTCAGCCTCGTGCCCTTCCGGCAGATGACCACGCGGGCGCGCCTCTTCGTCTCGTGGGTGGGACTGCGCGGCGCCGTCCCGATCATCTTCGCCACCTACCCGATCATCGCGGGGGTGGAGCACGCCGACTTGATTTTTAATGCGGTCTTCTTCGTCTGCATCCTCTCGCTGGTCATCCAGGGGACCACCGTGACCACGATGGGCAAGTGGTTGCACCTGACCAAGCCCGCCTCCAAGCCGACCGATTTTAACGTGGAGCTGCCCGAGGAGATCAAGGCCGCCATGTCGGAGATCGAGGTGATCCCGAGCATGATGACCAACGGACACCTGCTCATGAACTTGCACCTGCCGGACAACACGCTGGTGGTGATGATCAAGCGGGGCAAGACCTACTGTGTGCCCAAGGGCAAGACCTCGCTCCAGATCGGCGACAAGCTCTTGGTCATCACCGATGACGACGAGGAACTGCGGAAAACTTACGAGAGTCTCGGCATCGAGGAGTACTCCATGCGCAAGAACATATAGACGTTCTCTACGCATTATCGAAATTACCCATTTGTTTTATCATGACTTTTTGTCTACCTTCGCGTCATTATCAATAACACCTTAAAAAAAGCATCATGAGTATTCAAGGAACAGAAACAGAGAAAAACCTGTTGAAATCGTTTGCAGGGGAATCGCAAGCCCGCACTCGTTACACGTTTTTCGCGAGCGTAGCTAAGAAAGAGGGTTTTGAACAGATCGCCGGTGTCTTCATGGAGACCGCCGAGCAGGAGAAAGAGCACGCCGAGCGCTTTTTTAAATTCCTGCAAGGGGGCATGTTACAGATCACCGCCTCTTACCCCGCGGGGAAGATCGGCACCACGGCCGAGAACCTGCAGGCCGCCGCTAACGGCGAGCACGAGGAGTGGGCAGACCTCTACCCTGAATTTGCCAAAGTGGCCGATAAGGAGGGTTTCCCGGCTATCGCGACCGTTTTCCGCAATATCGCCACCGTCGAGGCCGAGCATGAAAGACGCTACCTGAAGCTGCTCGGGCGGGTATCCTCCGGGAAGTTCTTCGACCGGGACGAGAAGATCGTCTGGCAGTGCCGTAACTGCGGATTCCTTTACGAGGGAGCCTCCGCCCCGAAGGCATGCCCGGCATGTGCCCACCCGCAAGCCTACTTCGAGGAGAAGAAGAACAATTATTAATCCCGTTGCCTTTTCACGCGGAAGATGAAGAAGATAATCAATACCGACAAGGCCCCCAAGGCCATCGGCCCGTACAGTCAGGCTGTCGAGGCGAACGGTACGCTCTATATCAGTGGCCAGTTGCCCGTCGACGTCGCCACCGGCAAGCTGGTGACGGGAGGCGTGAAAGAGCAGGCGGAGCAGTGCCTGAAAAACATCGGGCACATCCTCGAGACGGCCGGATACACGTTCGATAACGTGGTGAAATCCACCTGCCTGTTATCCGACATCGCCCATTTCGCGGAGATGAACGAGGTCTATGCGCGCTACTACGCGAACGATTGCCCCGCACGGGCGGCCTTCGCCGTGAAAGCCCTTCCCCTGGG
>JAISAV010000066.1 GCA_031266545.1 Odoribacteraceae bacterium
GCGTGCCCTTTTACCCACGCGAGTTTTACGCGGTGCTTCCGGTAGAGCGGCAAGAAGCGTTGCCAGAGGTCGGGGTTTTTCTTGTTCTTGAATCCCGTTCGTTCCCAGGCGAAAATCCAGCCTTTTTCGATGGCGTCTACCACGTAGCGGGAGTCGGAGTAGACGGTCACGTCACACTCCTCCTGCTTTAAGGCGGCAAGCCCGATGATGACGGCCAGCAATTCCATCCGGTTGTTGGTTGTTTTGCGGAAGCCCTCGGAGAGTTCCTTGCGGTGCGGTCCGGCGAGGAGTACCACGCCGTATCCTCCCGGTCCCGGGTTGCCGCTGGCCGCTCCATCCGTGTACATGGTGATGATATGAGGCATTTTAGTTGATTATGTAAGTTTTGTGATATGGCCGCGTGCCGTCCACGCGAGGGTTTCCCAGTCGACGCCTTGCAGCAGGAGCAGGTCGCGCGCGGGTTGCTGCCGGAGCGCGTAGGCGGCCATCACCCGCTCGAGGATCGAGTCCCCCGGTTGCCAGCCCGCCACCGCGTCGCTTATAAAGCCGGCGACGATCATGCCCCCGTGAAACTCGAGGGCCTCTTCTTCCCGCGTCGCGCCGCGCCCCTCCACGATGACCGGCTCCTCGCCTGCCCGCCAGAGCACGTGGCCGCCGCGCGCGAGCGGGTGACCCGGCAGCAGGATGTAACTCGCGCCTATCTTCCGCGTTGCCATACCTGTTGTTGCTCGATAGCCCGCTCGGCCTCTTTGGGGGGGAGGTATTTCCGGTAACTCCTGAGACCCGTGACCCAGCCCGCCCGGCGGGTGCCCGGCCGGTCGAGGCTATCGCAGTCCACGAGGCGCACGCGGAGGCGGTTGTACGTCGAGTCCTGGAGGTAGAAATTCCAGCTATAGTCTCGCGGGCGCGCGTCGTCGTAGACGATGATTTCCCGCACGCGCAACGTGTCACCGGCGGCGGAGATAAAGTAGGGACGTATCCTGTTATTCTTCCCGGTATCCGCCGAATCCAATTTCACGCGCAGGAACATCTCGTAGCGGCCGACACGCAGCGAGTCTATCTCGATATCATAGCACGGGTTGAGATCGTCCAGGCGCAGGGTGTCCAAGAAGGCGAGGCGTTCGCTGATCCCTATCGCGTGGAGCGTGTCGATGATGGCGTGGTCATACCAGACATACTCGCGCAGGAGCGTGTCGCGCTGCTTGACCCGGAAGAGCCGCGTGAGGTTGACGGTATCGTCCTTCGTGAGTTCTCGCCAGACGCGGAGGTTGGCCGAATCCCGCCGCTCGAGCGTCCGGATCACCTTCTCGTAGACGCGCTCGTATCGCTCCGGTCGTGCCGAGTAGTAGTGCACGCACGAGTCGAACTCGGCCCGCGTGATGCCATGCTTGTCGAAGAGGCCGGTGTAATACATGTATTTATCCTGTTCTCCCACGGGGGCGAGCCGCGCGTCGGAGAGGATCCCGTCCGCCGTGTGCAGGTCGACGAGCAGGTCGGCAAATCGTCGCTCGCCCAACGGGGCCTTGGAGCAGGAGAGGGCCAGGAGCATGACCGCGCAGGGGATTGTCAGGGCGTGCTTCATATGATTCTCTCTTTTACCATCCGGTTGAACTTTGACGTGAACAGGAACTCGTTCAGCGCCGGGTTATCGCTCCGCAGGAGGGCTTCCCTGTCGCCTTCCCACTCCTTGCGTCCCTCGTGGATAAAGACGATATTCTCCCCGATCTCGAAGACGGAGTTCATGTCGTGGGTATTGATGATCGTGGTCATGCCGTACTCGTGGGTCAACTCCGACAGCAGGTTATCGATCACGACGGAGGTCAAGGGGTCTAACCCGGAATTAGGCTCGTCGCAGAAGAGGTAGCGCGGTTGCAAGACGATGGCGCGGGCGATGGCCACCCGTTTTTTCATCCCGCCGCTCAACTCCGCGGGGTAGAGGTGTTCCACGTCGTTCAGGTTCACGCGGCGCAGGCAAAAGAGCGCCCGGTCCCGCTTCTCCTCCTCGCTCGCCCGCGAGAATATCTCGAGGGGAAAGCGCACGTTGTCAAGCACGGAGAGGGAATCGAACAAGGCGCCCCCCTGGAAGACGACGCCCATCTCCTGCCGGATCTCCTTCATGACCTTCGCGTGAGGCCCGGTGATCTCCCGCCCGTCGAAGAGAATCGTGCCGGAATCCACCGGCAGCAGCCCGATCAGCGATTTCAGCAGCACGGTTTTCCCCGACCCGCTTTTCCCGATGATCAGGTTCACCTTCCCCTTCTCGAAAAGCGCGTCGACATCGTCCAGCACCTTCTTGGCGTCGAAAAACTTCGTCACTCGCTTCACTTCTATCATTACAGCAAGATTTTGGTTAATATTAAATTGACGACCAGTATGGCGATGCTACTATCCACCACCGCCTTCGTGCTGGCCTTGCCCACCTCCAAGGCCCCGCCCCGCACGTTGTACCCGTAGAAGGCCGGGATAGAGGTGAAGATGAGGGCGAAGAAGAGGGTCTTGATGATCGAGTAAGTCACGTAATAGGGGTTAAACTCGAGGCGCAACCCGTTGAGGTAGTCGTCATAATTCACGCTGCCGGCGCTCAGCCCGGCGAGGAAGCCGCCGATGATCCCGATAAAAACGCTAAAGATATACAGCACCGGGTTAATCACGAGCGCGGCGGCGATCTTCGGCCCCACGAGGTACGACACGGAGTTAATCCCCATCGCCTCGAGTGCCTCGATCTGCTCGGTGATGCGCATCGTGCCGATTTCCGAGGCGATGTTGCTCCCGATCTTCCCCGCGAGGATCAGGCTCACGATCGTCGACGAGAATTCCAGCAGGAGCGTCTCGCGCGTCAGGTAGCCGATCAGGTAGCGCGGCAGGAGGGGGTTAGACATGTTATACGCCGTCTGCAACGTCAGCACCGCGCCGATAAAGAACGAGATGATCATAACGAGGATGATGGAGTTTAACCCCAGTTTCTCAAGCTCGTTCGTGACCTCCCGGAAGTATACCCGCGACTTCTCCGGCCTCGCGAAAATCCTCCGCGTGAAGAGGAGGTAGTTGCCTATTGTCTCTAAAAACTTCATGTATTGATCTGTTTCGCGCCGTGGCTTTAAATTTTATCGTAAAAGTAGACATTTTTCACGGAATTATGACTACATTCGGCGACAATATCAGCAATTAATATCAAGTAATGAACGCAATGAATACCAACGCTTACTGTGTAATCATGGCCGGCGGTCTCGGCAAGAGATTCTGGCCCATCAGCAACAAGCTACGCCCCAAGCAGTTTTGCGACATCATGAACACGGGGAAGAGTTTCCTCCAACAGGCCTTCGATCGCGCCGCCACCCTGTTTCCCGTGGAGAACATCCTCGTGGTCACCGGTTCCGCCTACGAGGGGATCACCCGCGAGCAATTGCCGGCGTTGCCCCCCGGGAATATCCTCAAGGAGCCGTTTGGCCGCAACACGGCCCCTTGCATCGCCTACGCCGCCTACAGGATCGCCCGCGTCAACCCCGACGCCGCGATGGTCGTCGTCCCCTCGGATCACTTTATCTATAACGACGACGCCTACCGCGAGAATATCCGCCAGGGACTGGCCTTCGCCGAACGTTCCGGCGGCCTGCTCACGATCGGCATCGTCCCCACGCGTCCCGAGACCGGCTACGGCTACATCCAGCTCAAGCGCGGCAAGCCCGTCGACAACGTCTTCCGCGTGAAGACCTTCACCGAGAAGCCCAACGAGGAGCTGGCCAACACCTTCTTCAAGTCCGGTGACTTCCTGTGGAATGCCGGTATCTTCATCTGGCAGGTGAAAGACATCATCCACGAGTTCAAGACCCACCTCGAGGACATCTACCTCCTCTTCGAGAATGGCTACCGGAACGCCGAGAACCCCGACGACCCGGCGAACATCGAGTATATCTACAGTTGCTGCCGCGGCATCTCGATCGACTTCGGCATCATGGAGCACGCCTCGCGGGTGCACGTCGTGAAGGGACAGTTCGGCTGGTCGGACGTCGGCACGTGGCACGCCTTCCACGAGGTCAACCGGAAGGACGAGCGGGGCAACGTCTCCCACAACGAGAGCGTGCTCTTCCTCGACTCCTCCGGCTGCATCGTCGACCTCCCCCGCGACAAGAAGGTGATCGTGCAGGGCGTCGACAACTGCATCATCGCCGAGCAGAACAACATCCTGATGGTCTGCAACCGCGACCACGAGGAGAACATCCGCCACTTCGAGGAGATGCTAAAACAACAAGAGATCATCCACGGGAAGTAAAAACGATCCCCGGGCCAAACCACCACAAACCACATGAAAGCATATAGAAACCTCACGGCCCCGGAAGTCGCGACGTTGCGGGAACAGGGCTGCTCGTGCGACGATTGGTCGCGCGTGAAAGTCAAGGAAGGATTCCTCGTCGGCAGCGTGCGGGACGCCTGCCTGTCGGGCGACGTGTACCTCGGCGTGTTCCGCCGCCCGGTGACCTTCGCCGGCAACTTCGTGCGCCGCGCCGGGATCTACAACGCGACGCTGCACAACTGCGTCATCGAGGACGACGCGTACATCTACCAGGTCAAGAACTACATCGCCAACTACCGCGTGGAGCGGGATGTCGTCATCGAGTGCGTCGACACGCTGGCGGTGACCGGCCCCACGCGTTTCGGCAACGGGACGCGCGTCTCCGTGCTGGCGGAGAACGGGGGGCGCGAGATCCCCATCTTCAACGAGCTATCGGTGCACGCGGCCTACCTCGCGGCCTTCTACCGCCACCGCCCGGTGCTGGTGGAGAACCTCTACCGGATGGTCGACGAGTACGCGCGCGGCGTCGAGTCCTGCACCGGCGTCATCGGCGAGGGGGCGCGCCTGTCGGGCTGCCGCGCGATCCTCAACGTGAACGTCGGGCCGGGCGCCCGCGTCGAGGGCGTCTACCGCCTCGAGGAGGGCGCCATCAACAGCACCCTCGAGGATCCCGCCTACGTCGGCCCGGGCGTCATCGCCGAGCACTTCATCACGTCGAGCGGTAGCTCCGTCAGCGAGTCCTCGGTGATCGCGCGCTGCTTCGTGGGGCAGGGCACGGTGCTCGGCAAGCAATACTCGGCGGAGCACTCCGTCTTCGCGGCCAATTGCCAGGGCTTTCACGGGGAGGCCTGCTCCGTCTTCGCCGGGCCGTACACCGTCTCGCACCACAAGTCGACCCTCCTGATCGCCGCCTATTTCTCCTTCCTCAACGCCGGCAGTGGTTCCAACCAGAGCAACCACATGTACAAGCTCGGCCCCATCCACCAGGGGATCATCGAGCGCGGCAGCAAGACCGCCAGCGACTCCTACATCCTCTGGCCGGCGAGGATCGGCCCCTTCTCCCTCGTCATGGGCCGCCACTACCGCAACCTCGATACCTCGGACATGCCCTTCTCTTACCTCATCGAGAACACCGACGAGAGTTTCCTCGCGCCGGGCGTTAACCTGAAGAGCATCGGCACGATCCGCGACGTGCAGAAGTGGCCGCGGCGGGACAAGCGCGTGGGGGAGACGCCGCTCGACAACATCATCTTCAACATGCTCAGCCCCTACTCCGTGCAGAAGATGATCAAGGGCCGCGACATCCTCGAGCAGCTCAAGCGAGTCTCCGGGCGCACCTCCGAGCATTACATGTACAACAGCGCCCGGATCACCCACCGCGCGTTGGAGCGGGGTATCTACCTCTACCGCCTCGGGATCGTCAAATTCCTCGGCAACGGGGTCGTCTCTCGCCTCGCGGCCGCCGACTTCACCACGATCGAGGAGGCGCGCCGCGCCTTGCATCCCGCCGGGGGCGCGGGCGCGGGCGAGTGGGTGGACATCGCCGGCCTGCTGGTGCCCGAGGAAGAGGTGACGCGCCTGATCGAGGGCGTCGAGCGCGGGGAGATCACCTCCCCGGCGGTGATGAACGAAACCTTCCGTGCGTGGAAGGAGCGTTACGACGAGTGGGCGTGGAACTGGGTCGCGGCGCGACTGGAAGGGGAGACGGGCATCGACGTCCGCCGCGTGGACGCCGCCCGGCTGGAGGCCTTCGCCGGGGAGTGGAAGGAGGCCGTCGTCACGCTCGACCGCCTGATGTACGAGGACGCCCGCAAGGAGTTCGCCCTGAAATCGCGCGTCGGCTTCGGCGTCGACGGCACGGAGGAGACCAGCCTTTCGGACTTCGAGAACGTGCGCGGGGAGTTCGCCGACCATCCCGCCGTCCGCGGCATCCTCGAGCACATCGAGCGCAAGAGCCGCCTCTTCGAGACCGTGCGCGATAAATTACGAAAAATACAAATCTAAAACCGGAATAACATGTGTGGAATTGTTGCTTACGTCGGGGACAGGACGGCCTACCCCATCTTGATCAAGGGGCTGCAACGCCTCGAGTATCGCGGGTATGACTCCGCGGGAATCGCCCTCTTCAACGGGGAGGGGGCGCGCGTTTACAAGTGCAAGGGCAAGGTCAAGGACTTGCAAGCCCTCGTCCGGGACAAGGAGGTCGGTGGGTCCATCGGCATGGGACACACCCGCTGGGCCACCCACGGCGAGCCGAGCGACGCCAACGCCCACCCGCACGCCTCCATGCACGGCACCTTTCACGTCGTCCACAACGGCATCATCGAGAACCACGTCCACCTGAGGAGCGAACTCGCGCGGCGCGGCTACGCGTTCCGCAGCGAGACGGACACGGAGGTGCTGGCCAACCTGATCGAGGACGTCTACCGCGAGCAAGGCGTGAGCGCCGAGCTGGCCGTGCGGCTCGCCCTCACGCGGGTGGTCGGGGCCTACGGGCTGGTCATCCTCTGCGAGGACGAGCCGGGTCGCCTCATCGCCGCCCGCAAGGGTAGCCCGCTGGTGATCGGCGTCGGGGAAGGGGAATACTTCCTTGCCTCCGACGCGATGCCGATCATCGAGTATACCGACCGCGTGATCTACATGAACGACGAGGAGGTGGCCGTCATCACGCCCGACGCCCTCGACCTGAAAGATCTCTACAACGACGTCAAGACGCCGGAGATCAAGACCATCAAGCTCTCGATCGAAAACGTCGACAAGGGCGAGTTCGCCCACTTCATGCTGAAGGAGATACACGAACAACCCTTCTCCGTCACCGACACCTTCCGCGGCCGCGTGGCGGCGGGCGGGGACAAGATCGTCCTCGGCGGCATCCTCGACGTGATGCCCCGGCTCGTGGAGGCGCGGCGGGTCATCATTGTGGCGTGCGGCACGTCGTGGCACGCGGCGCTCGTCGGGGAATACCTCTTCGAGAAGTACGCCCGCGTGCCCGTCGAGGTGGAGTACGCCTCAGAGTTCCGCTACCGCGACCCGATCGTCGACGAGGGCGACCTCGTGATCGCCATCTCGCAGAGCGGCGAGACGGCCGACACGCTGGCCGCCATCCGCCGCGTGAAGGGGACGGGGGCCACGCGCCTGGGCATCTGCAACGTGGCCGGTTCCTCGGTCTCCCGCGAGACCGACGCCGGGGTCTACACGCGCGCCGGCATCGAGATCGGCGTGGCCAGCACGAAGGCCTTCACCTCGCAGATCACCGTGCTGGCGATGATGGCCTTCCTGCTGGGCAGCAAGCGGCGGACGCTCCCCGCGGACGAGTACCGCGAGCTGGTCACCGGGCTGACCCGCGTGCCGGAAATGATCGCCGGCGTGCTGGAACAGGAGGCGAAGATCAAGGAGATCGCCCACCTCTACAAGGATGCCCCCAACGCCCTCTTCCTCGGCCGCGGCATCCTCTTCCCCGTGGCCCTCGAGGGGGCGCTCAAGCTCAAGGAGATCTCCTACATCCACGCCGAGGGATACCCCGCCGCCGAGATGAAGCACGGCCCCATCGCGCTGGTGGACGAGCGGATGCCCGTCTTCGCGCTGGCCACCAGCGACCACCTCTACGAGAAGACCGCCGGTAACATCCAGGAGGTAAAGGCGCGCGGCGGCAAGGTCATCGCCATCGCCACCCGCGGCAACGAGGAGATCCGCGGGCTGGCCGACCAGGTCATCGAGATCCCGCCCTGCCACGAGGCCCTCTCGCCCCTGCTGGCCGTCATCCCGCTCCAGCTCTTCGCCTACCACGTGGCCGTCGCCCGCGGCTGCAACGTCGACCAGCCGCGCAACCTTGCCAAGTCCGTCACCGTGGAATAGCGGCCTCGCGCTTCACGAGGGGGGCGTCGCCCGGTCGTGGTCGGAAGATGCAATTCAGGGGTAGAAGACGGCCCACCCTTATTTTCTACCGTTCCCTTTCATATAATAACCTTCTCGCCGGCCGGTTTGGGGGTTGCACAGCCTGTGCAAACCTTCTTGCGGGTCGGTTTGGGGGTTGCTCAGCCTGTGCAACCTTCTCGCGGACCGGTTTGGGGGTTGCTCAGCCTGTGCAAACCTTCTCGCGGGTCGGTTTGGGGGTTGCTCAGCCTGTGCAAACCTTCTCGCGGGTCGGTTTTGGGGTTGCTCAGCCTGTGCAACCTTCTCGCGGGCCGGTTTGGTGGTTGCTCAGCCTGTGCAAACCTTCTCGCGGGTCGGTTTGGGGGTTGCT
>JAISAV010000079.1 GCA_031266545.1 Odoribacteraceae bacterium
TCCTCCCCGCGCGGGCGCCGCGGCTGGCCGCCGCCGTGGACATCGACCTCGATCAACCGGTCGAAAACGTGCTCCGGGAGCTGAGCAAGTACCCCGTCAAGACCCGCCTCAACCTCAGCGGCACGCTCGTCGTGGCCCGGGACATCGCCCACGCCCGCCTCAAGGCGCTGCTCGACGAGGGCAAGCCCATGCCGGACTACTTTAAAAAACACCCCGTCTACTACGCCGGGCCGGCCAAGACCCCCGCGGGAATGCCCTCCGGCAGTTTCGGCCCCACCACCGCGGGGCGCATGGACTCCTACGTCGACCTCTTCCAGCGGCACGGCGCCTCCCTCGTCATGGTGGCCAAGGGCAACCGCTCGCGGGAGGTCACGGAGGCTTGCGCCCGGAACGGGGGATTCTACCTCGGCTCCATTGGCGGGCCGGCGGCGATCCTCGCCAAGGAGAGCATCAAGTCCGTGCGGGTCGTGGATTTCGAGGAACTCGGCATGGAGGCCATCCGCGAGATCCGCGTGGAGAACTTCCCCGCCTTTATCATCGTCGATGACAAGGGCAACGACTTTTTCGCCGACTTCGCGCACTGACGACGACACTGGCACCGCCGCACGTGAAAAAAGCGACTGTTTTCAGTCGCTTTTCTTTTTACTCCGCGGGTTCGAAATCTTCCTTGCCCACGCCGCACAACGGGCAAAGCCAGTCATCGGGGATGTCCTCGAAGGCCGTGCCCGGCGCGATACCACTGTCCGGATCCCCTTCGGCGGGATCGTAGACGTAACCGCAAACTTTACATGTGAACTTTTTCATGGCTTCTTTTTTTAAGTTATTATCCAGTTAAACTAGCGTGGAACACGCTACATGTACAGGTCCCGCTCCCCGTTCCCGATCCGGTTGTAGTAGGAGAGGAAGACGGGGAGCAATTTTTTCCCGGCGAAAAAGGGGTCTTGCTCGATCTCCCGCAGTTCTCGCGCCAGGAGGAGTTCCCCGCTCGCGCGGGTGGCCGGGGAGGCGTAGTCGTTCAGGTACTCGCGGAAGGTGAGCGCGGCGTTGAGCTTGCAAAACTTGCCTTCCACCCCTTTTTCGAGCAGGCTCATGATCTTGTCCCCCGTGCGCCCGCAGCGGTAGCCGGCGGTGCAGAAGGAGGTGATCATGCCGTCGTCGGCCAGCTCGCGTGCCACCTCGTCGAGGCAGCGCTGGTCGCCCAGCATGAATTGCACCTTGTCCGCGTTTTCCTCCTGACGCAATCCCTTGGCGTAGGCGCCGATACCCAGGCGCGTGGAGGCGTCGGTCTGCGTGCAGCCGAGGGCGATGAGGCGTCGGCGGGCGTCGGGACGCTCGCGGGCCGTCACGATCAGGCCGCTGTACGGGATCGCGAGGCGCAGCACCGTCACGAGGCGCTCCGTGGAGGCGTCGTCCACGAGGTGGGGCGAGTGGGCGCTCACGAAGGATCCCGGGGCGGGCTGCATCCGGGGGAAGGAGACGGTGTGCGGCCCGATCCCGAAGTGGCGTTCCAGGTCGAGGGCGTGGGCCAGCAAGCCCATCACCTCGAAACGCCAGTCGTGGAGGCCGAAGAGGGCGCCGATCGCCACGTCGTCGATGCCGGCCTCCATCGCCCGGTGCATGGCGTACAGGCGCCAGCGGTAGTTGCCCTTTACCGTGGAGGGGGCGTGCAACTCGGCGTAGCGGCCGCGGTGGTACGTTTCTTGGAAGACCTGGTAGGTGCCGATGCCGGCGCGCCACAGTTTTTTTAGTTCCGCCACCTCCATCGGCGCGGCGTTGACGTTCACGCGGCGGATGTTGTTGAAGCCGCCGCCGGCGGGCGTGGGGCGCTTCACGGCGTAGATCGCGGAGATGGAGTCGGCCATGTAGTCGGCGCCGTTCCGGGGGTGCTCCCCGTAGACGGCCACGACGCGCTTGTGCCCCTCGTCGATGACGGCGGCCGCCTCGCGCGCGACCTCTTCCATCGTGAGCACCTGCCGCCGTTCCTCCTTGTTGTCCGTCCTGAAGCCGCAGTAGAGACAGTTGTTCACGCAGAGGTTGGAGAGGTAGAGCGGGGCGAAAAAGACGATCCGGTTGTCGTACACGCGCCGCTTGACGGCCAGCGCCGTCGTGCGCATCTCGGCGAGCAGGGCGGGGTCTTCCACGTTGAGCAGGGCGGCCGCCTCGGCGAGCGTCAGGGTTTTTATCTCTAGCGATTTTTGCAGGATGTCGCGCACGAGCCGCGCGTCCGGCCGGCGTCGCAACTCGAGTTCGCGGGATATCGCCTGCTCGTCGATGAAGTCTTTTCCCCCGACGAGGTACTTGTCGATCTCGGCCTGCTTGATGACGCTGGCCGTCCAGTTTTTTACCGTCATCCCAGCAGTTCCTTTACCTTGGCGGAGATGGCCCTGCCGTCGGCCACGCCGGCCAGCTCCCTCGAGGCCATGCCCATCACCATGCCCATGTCCCTGATGGAGGTCGCCCCGACGCGCGCGATGATCTCCTTGACGGCGGCGGCGAGCGCCTCCTCGTCCAGCGGGCGCGGGAGGAACTCGTCGAGCACGGCCACCTGCGCCGTCTCGTGCGTGTAGAGGTCGTCGCGGCCTTGCTGGTGGAAGATCGCGGCGGCGTCCCTCCCCTGCTTGGCCAGCTTGCCGATCATGATCACGCACTCGTCGTCGGAGAGCGAGTCGCCGGCCCCGGGCAGGGACTTGGCCTCGATAAATACTTTCTTGATGTTGCGCAGCACCTCCAGCCGGAGGGTATCCTTGGCTTTCATGGCTTCCATGATGCCCTTGCTAATTTTTTCTTCTATTGTCATTACACACGGGTTAAGATGTTTTGCGCGGCAAAAATAATATATTTTCCTCGGATTCCCCGCCCGCCGCGCTTTATTTTCGCGCCGGACGCGGGGGGCTTGCCGGGGCACGAAAAGAGACTCGCCTGGAGGTCAGGCGAGTCTCTCGTTTGGTCGTTGTCCCTATTCCTGGGGCGCGATGGCCGTTATCCGGCCGAAGCCGGTGTAGGTTTTGATGTTGGCCACGTCGATGTCGGCGCTGGCCGGGTTTAAAATCGGGATGGCCAGCAGTTTCCCGGTGTTGCCCCCGGCAACGCCGACGAGGAGGGTGTTTTCGTGGGTGTCCAGGGGTACCCTTCCCGGCTGACTCCTCAAAAACCACGAGTGGCGGAACATGGTCATGCAGGTGATCTCGCCCTCGGGCACGGTGTAGCGCGCGGTTACTATCGGGGAGCCGCTGCCAAGCGTCACGGAATAGACGCGCGTCCGGGTCGCGAAATAAAACGTGTTCGCGTTCTCGGCCACGATGTAGGCGATGGCGTCATCCATCTCGTTTCCCGGGATCGCGTGCAGTGCCTTGGGACGCGTTGGATTCTCGCCAAAGATATATACCTCGTTGGATGAAGTATTTAAATTTCGCATGATGAAATAAAAATCTTTGTTCATGCCGGTTGCCGCGAATAACGTCTTCAGGCCGGTAGCGTTCCGCGAGTCAAAGGCACTCGCGGCAGGAACCGGCAGCACGGGGGACCACTCCGTGGTAGGGTTGTACTGCTGGTAGAGAAACACGCCGTTCAAGTCATCATACCACACGCCCCACGCGTCCATCGCGTAGTTGTGAGTGTAAGCCACGTGTTTATCTACCCTACCTATTTTCGTCACCATGCTCTCGCCTACTTGCAACGAGTATTGATTGGTGATGTTGATATTGGGGTAAGGGCGTTGCATGTTCATTTGCCAATAGTATAGCTTCCCGTCATTTACCCAGCAAACGAAATTCCAGCACGTCACGAACATTTGCGTGGTGTTCAACGTTAATCGATGATCGTGGATCACTTCAAAGTTCCGGCCCAGGCGCGTGTAATCGAGGCCATCGAGCAGTTCGTAGCAGTCATCTCCAACGACGTAGAATTGTTTTGAATTTACATTCACGTCCGTGTTCTGCGAGAAGACGATGTGCTTGGCGATCCCGTCGTAAGTGGTCCCGTTCGAGGCGGAATACAGCTCGTGGGATATCTTGTCTTCTTTATTCCAACCGACGGTAAACAGGCTGCCTTCCACGAGGGAGAGATCCGTGGTGGAACCGTCTCGCGTGCTGCCGATCAGGAGTCCCTCGTTGTAGGCCGGGCGGACGAGCACTTTCCATAGCACGTCTTTTCTCATTCCCGTGCTGTTGTCGGTGACCTGGTACCACAGGTAGTAGGTGGTCTGGTTGGCGTGGAGCGCGATGACCGTGTCCAGGGCCATTTTCTCGCCGATGCAGAAGTAGTTCGCCTGGTTCACGCCGGTTCCTATGGCCACGGTGGGTATGGCGTTCAGCATCCATTTGTAGGAGAGATCTCCCGGCGCGCCGCCCTCGAGGGATACCGCGGGGTTGATCTGCAAGCGGTCGTACTGGAAGACGTCGTGCTGCCCGGGTATGCCGGTGGTGTCGATCAGGATGTCCGGTACGAAGCGGAACGGCTCGACGCTCTTGTCGTCGAAACAGGAAGAAAGCCCACAAGCTCCCCCCAGGAGCAGGGCGAAATATAATAATCTCTTTTTCATGATCTTTATTTTGGGGTTAATAAATGGGAATTACCTGCGTGCCGGCGGCCGGGCCGTCGTCGTGTCGATAGACGTCGTCATGGGTGGCGTTGTACTCTCGTATCCAATCACTAAATTGCTTGCCGTAGACGGAGGCCTCGTATTGATCCATCCGGTAGCCGGTCACGGGGTCGTAGTAGAAGTACCAGAATTCCAGCAATCCAGTAGAGGCAATAACGGCCCTGTAGGCGTTGCTTGAATAGGTTCGCGTGCAGAAGACTTGTATCGCGTTCCACGTCTGCGGCTGGACGATATCCATGGTCCACGTCAACTTGATCACGTCATACGTCAGGAAGCCGCCGATTTTAAAATACTCGTTTTCCACCAGCCGAATTCTCAGGGAGAGCATCTTGGTGGAGATGTTCAGCAGGTCAGGGTTTTTCACCTCCACGCGTACCCAGCCGCACGTGTCATTCGCCAGCACCTTCGCGCCCTCGAGTACGCGGTATTGTTCCGGCGTCGCGGTCGTGTTGGTGTCGTTTACCACCTCCACGGAGATGGGGCGATCGTAGTCGACGGGGTTGCCCATCAGGTGCACGTACACGGCCATCGTGTCCTTTTCGGCATTCAGCTTGGCCATGAAAGAGAGATCCTGCGCGTGCGCGGTGAAGAAAAGCCCGGCGCCTCCTTCATACTGCATGATACCTTCTTGTTCACACCCGTTCAGGGCGAACCACAAGCCCAGCAGGGTGGGCAACCCGTATAATATCGTTCGTTTCATCATTTTATTTTTTTACCATTGATACCTTCCTCCCCGGATCACTTCCTCGTCCGGGTAAGGCAAAACGTACTCCGCGTCGGTCATCGGGGACGCGTATCCCAGGACAGTGGGGACATTCCAGCGCTTGTAGAAGTAGAAGAGCTGGCCCAGGCTCACGTATTCCTTGCGATACTCTTTCAGTATTTCGTCCCGGACTTCCGCGTAACTTAACGCAGGGTCCAGGTCATTGATGATTCCCCGCGCCCCCCGCACCGCGTTCAGGCACTCCACGGCCAGGGGCAAGTTTCCCTGCTCGGCGAATATCTCCGCTTTCATGTAATAGAGTTCGGGCGTGCTGATCAGGGGGATTAAATCCTTGTAATCTATTGACAAATCCCCGAGGTTTTGATGAAGTTTCAAGGTCGCGTAGTTGTTCATCTGCGAACCCTGGGCCTGTAGCAGGTACGAGTAGCGGAAATCACTTAACCCGACGTCATTACCTTGACTCACCTCGAAAATCTCGCGCGCTACCGGTTGCAACAAATAGATCACTTCCCCGTTGTACGCCCCGCCAGGATTGGAGGCGTCTAGCCACGTGTCGATGATGTACCTGAAATTCCGCACGTGCAGGTGCCACAGGTGTTCCTGGGTAAATATCTTATCTCTCTCGCTGAGCGTGCTCGTCGTCACGCGCGATCTCGTCACCCAGTCCCAGTTGTTCGCCTCCCGGGTGTCGATCCACTCGTCCACGATCTCCAACACCTCGGCGTGGTCGGCAGGGTTGCCCTCCCACATGAGCGCGCGCGCCAGGATCGCCCGCGCCACGTAGTAATCCACGCGGGGCGAGGCTTGCTGGGTGTAATAGGTGAAAAACTCGTTGTCCTTCCCGTTAGGCCCCTCGTCGAAGAACGCGTTATCGCGCGTGTGCCTGTAGCAATTTTCCCCGTTTTCCCCCCATAGCAGGGCGCAAGCGTCTCGCAAATCCTTCTTCAACAAGGCGAACGTCTCGGCGTAAGGACGCTGGGGTATGATCTCCTTCGAGTAGACGGTCATGTAAGGTATGGCGAACTTCCCGGAAACGTCCCGGTTTTTCAAGCCGCCGAACCCGTACAAGCGCATCAGGTCGAGGTGGAAAAAGGCCCGCAAGGCCAACGCCTCGCCCTTCACCAGTTGATAGTTCACGGGATTTAGCTGGTCTTTATTCAATTCCAGGTGTTCCAGGATGTTGTTACAATTCGCGATCAAGTTGTATAACCCGCTCCAGACACCCGTGACGGAAGACGTCACGTACTGGTACTGGTGCGTGTGCAAGTAAACATCCGAACTCCCGGAGATCACCTGGGCGTAATAGTGCGCCAGGAAATCCAGCATGTGCCACGTCAGGCGCTGGCCGTACAACTCCTCGGTCGTCATCCCGATGTAAATCCCCGCGAGGGCGGAGTGAAAGCCCTCGTCCGACGAGAACATCTCCTCCTCCGTCACCTGCGTCAAAGAACCCACGGTCAACCACTTCTCGCAAGAAGCAAAGGTCAAGCCGGCAATCGTCAATATCAAAATTAATCTCGTTTTCATATGTAGCCCGTGTTAAAAAGTCGCGTTTAAAGAAATATTCAAGGTCCTGGCAAAGGGATAGGAGGTGCCGCGTTCGATCCGGATGGTCGACCATTTCCCGATGTCGTTCATGTTAGCCTGTATCTTCAGCCGCTCCACCTTCAACTTGTCGAGCCAGCGGGGATTCACGTTATAGTAGACCGCCAGGGACGACAGGCTTAACTCGTTACTTTTCTGCACGAAGCGCGTGGTGGCGCGCGTGTAGCTCCCTTCCGTGCGAATGTCGATCACCGGGTAGCGGTAAGCGTTCTTGATCCTCCTGAAGGAGACCTCGTCCCCTTTCTGCTTCCACCGGCTGTACAACGCGCGTTTATCCATGTTGTAGAGTATGGAGGCGTTCTCCACCTTGTTCACCAGGGTGTTGTTGTACAAGCGCGCCCCCGCCTGGAACGTGAAGACGGCGCTCAGCCCGAATCCCTTGTACTCCCCGTTGAAGCCGAAATTCCCGTTATACTTCGGGTCGGCGTGCCCGGCGTTCACCATGTCCAGCGCGTTCCACTGTTTCGTCAAGACCCCGTCGCGGTTGATATAGACCTCGTACCCGTCCGCCGGGTCGATACCCGCCGAGGGGACGGCGAAAATCGAGTTGATGTGCATCCCGTCATAATACATGGACACCGGCGCCACGCGATTGTACTCGGAAGCCAGCGCTCGTTGACTTTCGTTGTAAGCCATCATGGCGTCGGAGAGTTTCATGAGCTTGTTCGTGTTCGTCGCCACGTTCCCGTGCACGTTCAGGAAACCGTCCCGGTGCCGGATCACGCTCGCCCGGAGGCTCAACTCGATCCCCTTGTTGCGCACCAGCCCTAGATTCTCGTAAAAACTCGCGAAACCGTTCGAGTACGGCAACGATATCTCCGTGACCGAGTTTTCCGTGTCCGATTGATACCAGTCGACGACCACGGATAGCCTGCCGATCTCCAGGTCTATGCCGATGTCGTAATCTTTCTTCAACTGCCATTTCAACTGGGGATTTTTCATGTTTGAAAGGCTGGCACCCGACCAGTAATAATTGTAGGCATCGGTTTGATAGTATTCATACATCGCCTGGGAATACTCCGGCCGGAAATTCTGGTTACCCGTGTACCCGACGCTCCCCCTGAGCTTGAGCCGTTTCACGAACGCGTAATTATCTCGCACGAAACGCTCGTTATGAACATTCCAGCCCGCCCCGAGGCTCCAGAACAGGCCCCAGCGGTTATCTTGACCGAAACTCGAGGCGCCGTTCCCCCGCAGGGTCGCGTCCACCAGGAAACGCTCGTCATACGTGTAGCCGAACACGCCCACGACCCCGATGGAACGTTGCTTGCCCCCGTCCCCGCGCGGCATGCCGTCTTCCTGGTACATGCTCCCGAATAAATACTCGTCCATGCTCGCCGAGCGATAGCCCTGCGCCGTGTTATAATACTCGATATAGTTGCCGCTCGCCATGTTCCACGTGAGGTTACCAAACACGTTATGCCTCTCCTTCAGCGTTTGCGTGTACGTGACGATCGCGTCCACCTGGTAATTCGTGCTCTTGCCGTTGTTCACGGTATAGCTGCCCCGCTTGTAATAATCCTCCCGGGCGTAGTCCTTGAAATTCGAGTGATCCCAGGGATAATACGCGTCCGCGTCCGTCCGCTTGGTGGTCAGGCCCCCGCGCAGCGTCGCCCGCAAGCCCTCGAGGAGCGTCCATTCCACGTAAAAATTATCCGTGAACTCGAGGTACGTCTGTTCCTGCTTCTGCCTGGTCAGCGCGTCGGCCAGCGGCGACTCCTCGATACCCGTCCCCACGGCGACGGTCGGGCGCGGCTCCCCGTTTTCATCGTACGCGGGGGAGTAAGGATTTACCCGCGCGTAAGCGCTAAACGTGCCGTACGGGGTTTCCCGCGCCTTGTTGCTCGTGATCGAGGCTATATTTCTAAACAGCACGTTCCCCTTGCGATAACTAGCCGTCAACGTCCCGGAGATGGCCTGCCGGAACGATTCTTTCATGATCCCCTTGCGATCCGAGTAGGAGAGTTCCAGGGAAGTTCTCACCTCTTTCGTCCCCATTTCAAACGACAGCGAGTGCTTCTGCCCCACCCCCACCTGCAGGGGTTTCGACAGCCAGTACTCGTCCAGCCCTTCCCGCACCAGCTTCAAGCGCTCGTAATAAGCCGTCATGCCCGTGGGCGTGTTCTCGTAGATCGTCCCTTCCAGCAGCTCCACCTGCAGTTTCTCCTCGGCGTTCATCAGGTTATAGCTGGTCAAGTCCGGCATCTCGATATTGGCCTGTCCCGAGTAATTCAGCCGCACGCCGTCGACCCCCACCCCGACCGTCTCGATCACGACCACCCCGTTGGCGGCCTTCGACCCGTACAACGCCTTGGACGCGGCGTCTTTCAAGATGGTCAGGCTCTCGATCCGGTTGATATCCATGTCAAACACGGTCTCCAGCGACGTCTCGAAACCGTCCACGATAAAGAGCGGCTGGTTCGGGTTGGACTGGTAATTCCCCTTCAGGTTGACGTCCGCCGGCGCGCCCGGGAAGGTGGACGTCCCGCGGATCGTCATGTTCGGCAGCGTGTTCGGGTCGGATCCCATCTCCATGTTCTCGATGACCCGCAGCGTCGGGTCCAGGTTCTTCAGGCTCTGGAAAAGGTTGCCGTTCCCCACCAGCTTCAGATCCTCCTTGTTATACGTCTTGGCCGCGCCCGTGAAGCTCTCGGCCTTGCGGGTAAACACCCCCGTGACCACCACCTCGCTCACGTTCAAGATATTTTCTTCCAGCGCGACGTCCACCTGGCTCCTGCCCTCGATGGGAATATCCCGCGAGATATACCCGATGAACGACACGGAAAGCACGGCGGCGGAGGCCGGGACGGTCAGGGAATAATTCCCTCGCGTGTTCGTGTTCGTCCCCGCTATGGGACGAAGGTCGCCCTTGATCATGACCGTGGCGCCGGGGAGTGCCTCCCCCTTCGCGTCCGTGACGCGACCCGTGATCACGAAAGAGGTCTTCTCGGTCACCACCACCTGGTTATTCCGCGCGACGCACGCCAGGCGAGTCCCCTCGAGGCACGTTTGAACGGCCTCCAGCGTGTTCACGTTCGTCAGGAACAAGGTGACCGTCTTCGTCTCCTTCTCCACCTCCTCCTTTTTAAAGATCACGTCGTTGCCGCTCAACTCGTTAATCGTTCGCAACGCGTCCAGCACGGACACCTCGCTCAATTTCAACGAGAACACCTTGAACCGTTGTTGCCCGTGGGCGAGGGGCTGCACCCAAAGGATCGCCGCCAGCGTCAACAGCACGCGCCACGATCTCGCCGCGCGCGCGCCGGAAAGCCCGCGAAACATTTTCACTTTACATTTTCTTTCCATAACTTTGCATACTGATTAAACATTTTTTTTAATTACACTTGCCGGGGGTGTCCGCGAAACATCCCCGGTTTTTCTTTATGGTCTCGTCACTTTTACCTGATTACCATCCATTAACTCGAAACGAGGCCCCCCGGCCATCGTCAAGTTTTCCAGGATAAACGACAACGGCTCGTCGTTGCTCATCCGCCCGCTAAAGGTATGTACCCC
>JAISAV010000186.1 GCA_031266545.1 Odoribacteraceae bacterium
GATTCCCGGCCTCCTCTCGTGGATGAGCTACCGGGATTCGCGGGCTTTCGTCCCCGGCGTGCTGGACATCATGGAGGGCTATACCTCCCACGAGGGCAGGACTTACGCTCCCCTGCAACAACGCATCGAGAACGGGCGGGTCGCCATGGACGCCTTGAGCGACTACAAGAAGGTCAAGAAGGAAGATAAGGCCGCCGCCGACAACCTGAAAAAGGTGTTCGAGGCGAATTACGCCGATTTCGGTTACGGCAGTTTTTCCTCGCCCAACGAGGCGATTCCCAACGTGCCACTGGTTTTCTATAGCTTCCGGATCATGGTGGGGGCCGGATTCCTGTTCCTGTTGCTCTTTATCCTCTCGTGGTGGTACGCCAAGAAGAGGCAGTTCAACAAGTTCAAGTTTATCCCTTACCTCGCGCTGGTATGTATCCCGCTGGCTTATATCGCCTCGCAGTGCGGCTGGATCGTGGCCGAGGTGGGCCGCCAACCGTGGGTGGTGCAAGACTTGATGACCACGAGCATGGCCGTCACGGACGTGGCCGCGACGTGGGTGCAGGTGACTTTCTGGCTGTTTGCCGCGCTCTTTACCGTGCTGCTGGTCGCGGAGTTGAAGATCTTGTGCACGCAGATCAAGCAAGGGCCGGAAGAATAAAATGAGTTCATAACTATTAATGCTGATCGTATGGAATTGGAATTTTTACAACACTACTGGTGGATCATCATAGCGCTCTTGGGCGGTATCTTGGTGTTCTTGCTCTTCGTGCAAGGGGGACAGACCCTGCTTTACACGGTGGCGAAAACGGACGACGAGCGGAATTTGCTCGTCAACTGTCTGGGACATAAATGGGAGTTCACGTTCACCACGCTGGTGGTGTTCGGCGGGGCGTTCTTCGCCAGCTTCCCCTTGTTTTACTCGAGTAGCTTCGGGGGGGCCTACCTCGCATGGATGGTGGTGCTCTTCTGTTTCGTGCTGCAGGCCGTCTCTTACGAGTATCGCCGCAAGGCCAATAACCTGCTGGGCGAGAAGACTTATAACATCTTCTTGATCATCAACGGCGTGCTGGGCACCGTGTGCGTGGGGGCCGTGGTCGGTTCCTTCTTCACGGGCAACCCGTTCCAGCTCGGCGAGATGAACCAAGTGGCGTGGAAGAGTCCCTGGCGCGGTCTCGAGGTGCTTTTCAACGTCACGAACGTTAGCCTCGGGCTGGCCATCTTCTTCCTGTCGCGCGTGCTCGCGTCGCTTTACTTTATCAACAGTATCAACCACGAGACGATCACCACGCGGGGGCGGAAACAGGTGTTATACAATGCCGTGCCTTTCCTCGTCTTTTTCCTCGCGGCGCTGGTGCTCGTGCTGTTGAGCAAGGGGTTCGCCATCATGGATGACGGGAGTATCAAGCAGATAGAGTACAAGTACCTCCACAACCTGCTGGAGATGCCGGTTAACACGGCGATCTTGCTGGTCGGGGTCGTGGGCGTGTTGTTCGGCATCGGCAAGACGCTGCTCGCGCCCGGGTGGAGGAAAGGGATCTGTGTTTCGGGGATCGGGGTCGTGTTGACGGTCATCGCGTTGTTTGTCGTGGCCGGGTTTAACGGCACGGCGTTCTATCCCTCTTACTATCACCTGGATTCGTCGTTGACCATTTACTCTGCCTCTTCCTCGGAGTACACGTTGCGGACGATGGCTTACGTTTCGCTCCTCTCCCCGCTCGTGATCGCGTATATCTTCTACGCTTGGCGGGCGCTGAATCGCAAACCTCTTGATATGAATGAGGTGAAGGAAGACGAGAACGCGTATTAACGACGTCTCGCTCGAAACGCGCGGGGGGCGGCCATGATGGTCACCCCCCGCATCGTTTTTAGATTTACGCCTGCGCGATGTTTAACGCCTCGAGCAGGGCAAGTTCGAATTTCGGGAAGATGTGGTCGTCGCCCACCTGCTTGTTGATGCCGTGCTTGACCAAGTCCTTGCGCACGTTGTCGTTCACGCCGGAGAGGACGACGCACGTGCCCGCCTGTTGGAGTTGGAGGATGGCCTCGCGGAGGTTCTTGATGCCGGTGGCGTCGACAAACGGGACGTGCCTCATGCGAATGATCAGCACCTTGTACTTGACGCCCATCGTGCGGATCGTCTCGGAGTAGGTCTTGGCCGATCCGAAGAAGAAGGGGCCGCTGATCTCGTAGATGCCGATCGTGGAGGGGATGTTCTTGTACATGGTGAGGATGTCCTGATCCACGTTTCCCTGCGCGGGGATGACCTTGGGCGCGTTGTCCGCCATCCGCTTCATGAAGAGCACGGCGGCCAGCACGACGCCGATCTCTATCGCGACGGTGAGGTCCACGAGCACGGTCAATAGGAAGGTGACCAGCAGGATGACCACGTCAAAGTAGGTGGTCCGCAACACGGAACGGAACGAGCGCCACTCGCTCATGTTGTAGGAGACCACGATCAAGATGCCCGCGAGGCAAGACATGGGGATGTACGATACCCACTTCACGAAGAAGAGCATGATCAACAGCAGGACGACGGCGTGCACGATGCCCGCCACCGGCGTGCGCCCGCCGCTCTTCGCGTTGGTGGCCGTCCGGGCGATGGCCCCCGTGGCCGGTATGCCCCCGAAGAGCGGGGTGACCACGTTGGCGACGCCCTGCGCGATCAACTCGGTGTTGGAGCGGTGGCGGCTGCTGATCATACCGTCGGCCACCACGGCCGAGAGCAGCGACTCGATGGCGCCGAGGATGGCGATCGTGAAGGCCGGCTGCACGTAACGCCCCAACTCCCCCCACGACACGGAGGGGAGGGCCGGGGAGAAGTTGCAGGAGATGTCCGGGTACAGCGTGCCGATGGTCGTCACGGGAAGGGAGCAGAGCGCCGCCACGGGGGTGATCAGCAGGATCGCCACGAAGGAACCCGGTACCTTGCGCGTGATCTTCGGCAGGTAGACGGCGATGAGGATCGTTGCGAGCGTGATCGCCACGGCATACCAGTTGACGGTGTGCAGGTGGCTGAAGTATGCCTCCCACTTGGGCACGAAATCCCCCGGCGCGTCGGCAATATCTAATCCCAACGCGTTGATGATCTGCGTGGAGAAGATGACGACCGCGATGCCGGACGTGAAGCCCACGATAAGCGGGTGGGGGATGAATTTGAGGAAGGTGCCCAGCCGCAAGAGGCCAAAGCCCACGAGCATCAAGCCCGCCATGATCGTGGCGATGATCATCCCGTCCATCCCATACTCGCCGACGATGCCGAGGACGATCACGATAAACGCCCCCGTGGGGCCGCCGATCTGCACGCGGCTGCCGCCGAGGAAGGAGACGATGAATCCCGCGACGATCGCCGTGAGGACCCCCTTTTCCGGGGAGACCCCGGAGGCCACGGCAAAGGCGATGGCCAGGGGCAAGGCCACGATGCCGACGACAACTCCCGACAGGATGTCTCGCCGCAGGTTCCGCTTGACGGAGCCGTTTTTGATCAGCTCGAAGAGTTTTGGGCTAAAGATTTTTTCCATGATATATAATAAGGAGTGTCTGCCGGGAGGTTATCGCGCCAGCGCCTTGTCTAATTCCGCCTTGAGCCTCGCGTCCGAGGGCCGCGGCGCATCGGCGAGGGTCACTTTCCCGTCCTTGCCGAAGAGCATGAAGCGGGGGATGCCCTTGATCTGGTACGGGTCTAATATCTCGCGGCTCTTGTCCCCGGCGAAAAGCTGGACGCCGCCCAGCTTCTCCGCGACGATAAAGTCTTTCCACTTTTGCAGGTCTTTCTCGGCGTCCACGGAGACGCTCATGAAGACGAGCTTCCCGTGGTACTCCTCCTCGACCCGTTTCAGGTGGGGGATTTCCGCCTTGCAGGGGCCGCACCATGTCGCCCAGACGTCCACGTAGACCACGCTTCCCTTGAAGTCCGATAGCCCCACCGCGTTGCCCGCCGCGTCGCGGAATTTGAAGTCGACCGTGCGCTGTTCTTTCTCTGCCTTCAAGAGTTCCAGCGTCCTGCTTTTTACCTTGTCTTGCTGGGCGGGGGTCGCGAGGTAGTGGCCAAAGCGTTTTTCGTATGCCAGCATGTCATCGTATGTCTTCACGCCGCGAGACATCTCGGCGACGACCTCCCCCTTTAAACGCTCGTGACCGATCACGGGGAGGAGGCTCTCCACCGTCATCGTCAACGTGATCGCCCGTTGTTCCGCCGGAGACAGGTTTTCCACGTCTTGGATCCTCTTCCACGTGCACATCAAGTCCAGCAAGAACTTCCCGTGCGGATATTCCAGCAGGCTACCGTCGGCCGTCGCGGCCGCAACGTCAATGTCGCGATAGAAGGAGGCGTACTCCTCCCGCCGCGGGTGCTTGGTGCGCGGCGAGTAGAGGAAGGAGAGCGCGTTCAACCATAAATCGTGGCGCTGCACTTGCTCGAAGCAGGCGTTGAAGGTCTTGTTTTTCACGTATATTTGCTTGTACTCCTTGCTGCCGGCCATCTTTTCTTCCAGCAGGGGGAAGAAGTCCTCGTAGGTGCTTTGCAGGTCGTAAAATGCTTTTTTCTCCAACGGGAGGATATAATCGTGCCAGCGGGCCATCTCCTCGTTTTCCCTCGTGTTCTTGCCGGTCAGCGAGTAGCTCTCCGCGTCGATCGCGACGTTCAGGCGATCGCCGGGCTTGAAGTAAAAGAGATAGTCGTTGGCGGGCCTCTCGGGAGAGGTACCGATCACGTACAGCCCCTCCCGCTCGGGGCTAAAGGCAAAATTAAAAGAGCCGTTTTCGGCCACGGCGGAGGTCGCCTTCTCTTCCAGCTTGCCCTCGGCGACGCGGTACAAGCTGATCTTGTTCGCCTTGCCCCGCTGCCACACGCCGTCCACGACGCATATCCCGTCGGCAAGACAGTGGTGCGTCAAGAAGACCAAAAGAATCAGAGTGAAGTGTTTCATGTTCAAATTTTTTAATAGGTGAGAATGAGCCGCGAAAGTAGAGAATACTCCTTTCCGCTCCTATATATTTATTGCTAAAATCATCCCCGTCGCCTGTTAATATTCTCTAACTTTATTACATTCGCGCCATGTAATCTCTTTAACGGTAAGATATGAAGTTTTTAGGAAACATAATTTGGTTGCTTTTCGGCGGGTTGGCCGTGGCCGTCGAGTATTTCGTGAGTGGCGTGCTCCTGTGCCTCACCATCATCGGCATCCCGTTCGGCCTGCAAGCGTTTAAGCTGGGCGCGTTGGCCATCTGGCCGTTTGGCCGGGAATCGCGCCGCATGCAGGAGAGCAACGGCTGCCTTTCGTTGTTCATGAACGTGCTGTGGTTCTTTATCGGGGGCGTGTGGATTTGCCTGACGCACCTCCTTTTCGGCTTGTTGTGCTGCGTCACGATCATCGCCATCCCGTGGGGGATGCAACATTTCAAATTGGCCGGGCTGGCGCTCGCTCCTTTCGGCCGGGAAATTCGCTAACGATGAAGGAGGAACACGCGAATCACGTCTACGCGCACGCGATGAAGGTGCGCGACTACGAGTGCGACATGCAGGGGGTGGTGAATAACGCGAATTACCTGCACTATTTCGAGGTCGCCCGCCACGAGTTTTTGGAATCGAAGCGGGAGAATTTCGTCCGGCTACACGGGCAAGGGGTCGACCTGATGGTCTCCCGCGTGGACGTCCGCTACCGCTACCCGCTGCGCGGCGGCGATCACTTCCTGATCAAGCTCG
>JAISAV010000222.1 GCA_031266545.1 Odoribacteraceae bacterium
TTCGCGCCGCGGTCGTGCCCGTCCTGTCCCATTTTCGCGATCATGATGCGCGGACGCCGACCGGTTAGCTCGGCGAATTGATCGGTTAACTCTTTGGCCTTCTTGAAATCTTCGTCTTCCCCGGCCACGTTTGAATAGACTCCACTCACGGTTCTGATGACTGCTTTATAACGTCCACAAATTTTCTCGCACGCGTAGGAGATCTCTCCCAGCGAGGCCCTCTTGCTGGCGGCGTCGACGGCCAGTTCGAGGAGATTCCCCTCGCCTGTCTCGGCGCAACGCGTGATGGCCGCGAGGGCAGCCTCCACCGCGGCCTGATCGCGGTTGGCCTTCAGGTCGTGCAGGCGACGGATCTGCGCGTCGCGCACGGCCGTGTTGTCGACCTCGAGGATGTCGATGGGGTCTTCCTTCTCGAGGCGGTACTTGTTCGTACCGACGATGGTCTGCGCGCCGCTGTCGATGCGGGCTTGCGTGCGCGCGGCCGCCTCCTCGATGCGGAGCTTCGGGATGCCGGACTCGA
Source organism: Odoribacteraceae bacterium (assembly GCA_031266545.1). Classification (GTDB taxonomy): domain Bacteria; phylum Bacteroidota; class Bacteroidia; order Bacteroidales; family Marinifilaceae; genus JAIRKS01. The sequence continues at coordinate 521 of JAISAV010000222.1, forward strand.
TGGCCTTGGCCATGCCGCCCAGTTTTTCCACCTCTTGGATGTGCGCCCACGCCTTTTCGACCAGATCCCGCGTCAGGCTCTCCACGTAATAGGAGCCGCCCCAGGGGTCGATGGCGTAATCGATGGTGGTCTCGTCCTGGATGTAGATCTGGGTATTCCGGGCGATCCGCGCGGAAAAGTCCGTCGGCAGGGCGATTGCCTCGTCCAGCGCGTTGGTGTGGAGGCTTTGCGTGTGGCCGAGCGCGGCGCCCATGGCCTCGATGCAGGTGCGTCCCACGTTGTTGAACGGGTCTTGCTCGGTGAGCGACCAGCCGGAGGTCTGGCTATGCGTGCGGAGGGCCAGCGACTTCGGGTTCTTCGGGTTAAACTGCTTCACGATCTTCGACCACAGGAGTCGCCCGGCGCGCATCTTGGCGATCTCCATGAAGTGATTCATCCCGATGGCCCAGAAGAAAGAGAGGCGCGGTGCGAAGGCGTCGATATCCATCCCGGCGTTGACCCCGGCGCGGAGGTACTCCAAGCCGTCGGCGAGGGTGTACGCCAGCTCGATATCGGCGGTGGCCCCGGCCTCCTGCATGTGGTAACCGGAGATCGAGATCGAGTTAAACTTCGGCATGTGCCGGGAGGTGTACTCGAAAATATCGGCGATGATCTTCATGGAAAACTCGGGCGGGTAAATATACGTGTTGCGCACCATGAACTCCTTGAGGATATCGTTCTGGATCGTCCCGGAGAGCTGGTCGAGCGTGGCCCCCTGCTCGAGACCGGCGACGATATAGAAGGCGAGCACGGGGAGCACGGCCCCGTTCATCGTCATGGAGACGGACATCTTGTCCAGCGGGATCTGGTCGAAGAGGATCTTCATGTCGAGGATCGAGTCGACGGCCACGCCGGCCTTGCCCACGTCCCCGATGACGCGGGGGTGATCGGAGTCATACCCGCGGTGGGTGGCCAGGTCGAACGCCACGGAAAGCCCCTTTTGCCCGGCGGCGAGGTTGCGCCGGTAGAAGGCGTTAGACTCCTCGGCGGTGGAGAAACCGGCGTACTGGCGGATGGTCCAGGGGCGCATCGGGTACATGCCGGTATAAGGGCCGCGGAGATAAGGCGGGATGCCGGCCACGTAGTCGAGGTGTTCCATCCCCTCGAGGTCGGCCGCGGTGTACACGGGTTTCACCGGTATCAGTTCGGGGGTCATCCAGTTTTTGGCGATCCCGTTCTCTTGTTCCCACGCGGCGGCGGATTTCGTCGCCCGCGTGGGGGTGGTATCTACATGTTTGAAATCAGGTTTCATATACTTCGTTTATAAAATTCCCAGCTCTTCTTGGTATTTCTTCAACTCCTCGAGGAGGTTGTTCTTCACGTGGATAAAGTGCGCGATACCCGCGGCCTCCAGTTGCGGGCGACATTCCGGGTTCCCGGCCACCACGACGATGGCCTTCCCCTTCAAGGCGTTATAAATCTCCGGCGCGAGGGTAGCGTACTCCTCGTCCGAGCTACAGATCACGACGATATCGGCCTTGTTCTCCTCGCAGGCGCGTGCGCCCTCCTCGACGGTCTTGAACCCGTTATTGTCCATCACCTGAAAACCAGCGCAGGCGAAGAAATTACAGGCAAACTGCGCCCGCGCCTTGCGCATGGAGAGGCTGCCCATCGGGAACATGTAGACCACGGGACGTCGCCCGCTGGCCTTGGCGTGGAGGTCGGTTTTCAGGCGTGCGGCCTCGAAAGGTTGCGTCCCGCGATAGGGCTTCAGCGTCTCGACGACGGCGTCCGGCAGGGTAAAATCCTCCCGTTCCAGCACGCACGCGCAGGGTGGCGTGTCGATGGTCTCGTTGAAATTCGGGTACTGGTTCGTGCCCAGGAAATTCTCCTTGCGGTTGGTGATATCAAGGTTACGCTTCCGGGCGGTAGCGTTCACGGCGGACTGGACGAATCCCTCTTCCAGCGCCTTCACGAACCCGCCCTTCTCCTGAACCTCGAGGAAGAGCGCCCACGCGGCCTCCGCGATGGAGCGGGTCAACTCTTCTATATAATAGGAGCCACCGGCAGCGTCAACGATCTTGCCAAAGTGCGACTCCTCTTTCAACAGCAGTTGCTGGTTGCGCGCCACGCGTTCCCCGAGTTCCGAGGGATGGCACTCGTACACGTAATCGTACGGGTGCACGGTGAACGAGTCCACGCCGCCGAGCACGGCCGACATGGCCTCGGTCTGCGAGCGCAACATGTTCACGTTGGGATCGTAGAGGGTCTTGTTCCACTCGGAGGTCTCCGCGTGGATATTCATCCGGCAGAGGGAATCGCACGGCGGGTCGTAAGCCTTCACGATGCGCGCCCAGAGGTAGCGGGCGGCCCGCAACTTGGCGATCTCCATGAAATACTTGGAGCCGGTGGCAAAGTGGAAGCGGACGCGCGGGGCGATCTCCTCGATCTTCAGGCCGAGGTCGGTCAGGCGGTCGAGGTACTCCACCCCGGCGGCGAGGCTGAATCCCAGTTCCTGCACGACGGAGGAGCCTGAGTTATTAAAGAGATAACCACTGACCTCCACGACCTTGAAATGCTTCATGGCGGCAGATCCCGCGATGGCCTCTTTCACCAGGTCGAGGGGGCGGGGGTTATTCCACTTGCCCTCGAGGAGCAACTTGCCAACGGGGTCGATGTTGATCCCCCCGCGGAGGGTAGAGAGGTCCAGCCCCTGATCGGTGGCGACTTCCTGCAACAGGCGCAGCACGCGCACCTTGTCGCGTCCCACCACGAAGTTCACCTCGATGCAATCCAGCCGTATCCCTTCGAGCAGGGCGAGCATCTCCTCCTTCGAGAAGGAGGCCCCGGCGGCGATCGCGAAGCCCAGGGAGTCCACCCCCTTGTTCAGCACCTCCAGCGCCTTCCGGTTAGCGGTCGCCACGTCCTCCACCCGGATTTCCTGGCGCACGAACCACTCGTTACTCTCTTTTTTATTGCCCCTCACGTAGGGAAACTCACCGGGGAAACTATTCAGGTGGTCAAGTCCTTGCAGATCTTCCCGCCGGTACATGGGCTGAACTTCAAAACCCTCGTTGGTTCTCCACACGAGTTTTTTGTTGAAATCGGCCCCTTTTAAGTCCGCGGTTACCTTCTCCATCCATTCCCTCGTGGAGGTGGGGGGGAAGTCGCCGAAGAGCCTTGTTTGTTCATTCTTTACCATAGCTTGTTTTTACGCGTTGTTTTTAAGGTTATTACTATTGCCAGGGTCTCGTTAAAAACAGGGACAAAATTAGAACTTTTTACGTTACCACGAAAGAAATCAGCCTAATTTCATTCCCCGGTGCGAATCTCACCGGAGGCCGGCCCGCGCCAGGCAGGCCACGCTGACGCGGACGTCCGGGACGCGGCTCAACTCCTTCAGGCAACTGCCGATCGTTGCCCCGGTCGTGAGCACGTCGTCCACGAGCAGGATCTCGCTCCCCGCCAGCGCCTCTGGCTCCTTCACCGCGAAGACATTCGCGACGTTTTTCGCGCGCTCGTCGGGGGCTAATCGCGTCTGGGAGGGATTATTCCGCACGCGCAGCACCACGTCTTCCCGCACTGGCAGCCGCAGCACGGACGAGATCCCCCGGGCGAGGCGCGCCGACTGGTTAAAGCCCCGTTCCCGCTCGCGCGACGGGTGCAGCGGGAGCGGGACGATAATTCCCGCCGAAACCTTGCCGTCGATCCTCTCGCCGAGGACCTCGCCGAGGAAGATGGCCAGCCGCTTGTTATCGTGGTACTTGATGGCGTGCACGAGATTCTTGTAACGGCTCTCCCGGTGATAGTGAAAGAGCGAGTAGACCGGCCCCATCGGGCACGTCGCCATGAATTTCAACTCCACGTCCACGTGATTCCCGCGGCTAAAAGGAAGATCGTGACGACACCGCGTGCAGATAAATCGCTCGCCCCTCGTCAGCGCCTCCTCGCACACCACGCACGGGGTGGGGAAAAACAGGTCGAGCAGCGAAGCGAACAGCGCCTTCATTGCTTCACGAAATTGTAGGTAATCGTCCCCCGTTGCGGGGAGGGGGCCTTCTCGTCCGCGTTAAAACGGGAGCGCAGGGCCGCCTCCACGGCCACCTCCCGCAGGCAATCGTCGGCCACCGATCCCGGGTCGACCACCACCGCCTTCAACACCGCGCCCCGCGGGTCGACCGTGATGGCGACCACCACCTTCCCCCCGAACTCGCACCGGAACACGGGGATCGGGAGGGAAACCTTGTACCGGTCCTTCAACTGGTACGACACGCTGCTCTCCCCCGCGTAGACCGTGGATTGCAGCGAGTCCAGCTCCCGTTGCCGCCGGGCCTCCAGCGCTTGCAGGCTGTCCGCCTCGCGGCGCGGGTCGCTCGTCACGGTATAGCGGCCGTCCCGGGCGGCCTCGCGGCCCAGCTCGTCTTGAATATCAGAGATATACCGCTCGATCTCCCGTTTGACGGGGGCGGCCCGCTCGACGGCGAGATCCTCGTTGACGGCTATCGAGCGCAGCATCTCCCGCGTCTCCTCGTCGGCGCTCTTGCGCAGGGCCGCCTCCTGCCGTTCCAACTCCTCGACCCGCTGCCGCGCCTCCTCCTCCCCGGGCAGGTCGAGCGTGATCTCCACCCCCTCGTGCACCCCCACGCGGGCGATGTTCGCGCCCACCAGCAGGATGGCCGCCAGCAGGTGAAAGATCACCGTCCCCAGGATCCCCGCCTGCCGCGCCCGCGACTTTCTCGTGCTTGTTTTCCTTGTCATCATCACCTTATATATACGCGTCATTCAAACCGCATGGATCGAACCGGGTCTACCCGCGACACCAGCATCGTCGGCGCCACCAGCACCAGCACCGTCACCGCCATCACCCCCGCGTTGAGCAGCACGACGTGCCAGACGTTAAAAAAGAGGGGCACCGTGCTCATGTAATAGGTCTCCGGGTCCAGCGCGACCACGTGAAAACAATACTGCACCCCGCCCAGCGCGAACGCCAGCAGGTTGCCCCACAGCATCCCGCGCGCGACGAGACCCGCCGCGATGTAGAGGAAGAGGCGACGCGTCGAGAAATCCCGGCAGCCGAGCGCCTTCAAGATGCCGATCAGCGCCGTCTTGTCCAGGATCAGGATCAGCAGCCCCGAGACCATGTTAAAGCCCGCCACGGTCACCAGCAGGATCACGATGATCCAGACGTTCATGTCCAGCAACTTCAGCCAGTCAAAAATCTGGGGGGCCATCTCTTCCAGCGTCCTCGCCTCGCAGTCCCCCCTCGTCTCCTCGAGCGAGGCCGTGATGCGCGCCGCCATCTCCCGCGCGCGGCCCGGGTCGGCCAGCGCGACGGCGATCCCGGAGGCGTCCCCCGCCTCCCAGCCGTTCAGGCGGGTCAGGTGGCGCTTGTCCACCAGCGCCATCACGTCGTCATACTCCTTGAATCCCGTGCGGTAGACGCCCCGCACCACGAAGGGCCGCGGCCGCCGCGGGTCGTCCACGAAATAAGCCGTGAGCCGGTCGCCCGGGGAGACCCGCAGGTAACCGGCCGCGTTGGCCGAGAGCAAGATCCCGTTGCTGGCCGTGTCCGCCGTGAAGTCGGGCAACTCCCCCTCCACGAGGTGCTCCCGGAAGAAAGAGAGGCCCCGCCCCGCGTCCGCGCCCCGCAGCAGCGCGCCGTGGATCTCCCCCTCCTCCCCCCGGCTCTTGAGGATGGCCGGTTTCTCCACGTAGCCATACGCCTCTTCCACCCCTTCCAGCCCCTCCAGCCACGAGACGAGCGTGTCGCCGCGCCGGATGCATCCCCCCTCGCCCGCCTCCGCGAGGGGCAGCACGTTCAGGTGGGACGTGAAGCCGAACAGCTTGCGCGTGATCTCCCGCTTGAAGCCCGCGATCACGAACACCGCCAGCAACATCACGCACAACCCCAGCGCGATCCCCGCCACCGCGACCTTCACGATCGCGACCGACGCGAAACCGCCCTTGCCCTCCTTCAACAAGCGCCTGGCCATGTACCATTCCACGTTCATGCTTCTCTCGATTATTATTAGTGACCCGCAAAAGTAATCATTCGCCCCGACAGGAGAAAATTGTCGCGGGACTTTCGACGGCTGCCCGCGAAAAACGAAACGAGGAGCGCCCCGTCCCTCGTGATTCGCGATGCAACGTCACCGACTTACAGCATCCGCGGGCAAATCCCCCGGCAATAACGAACGTTCGCTGTAGGGACAGGGCTTGGTGAATAGTATGATCCAGCTCGTGGGGCGTTACCCAATCGTGGTCGGAAGATTACGGGGATACCCATTAAAAACCCCGAAGGGGTGTCTAGCAATAGCGTGGGGCATCGCCCCACGAATGGTCGCCCAATGAATAACAAGCAGGCTGAAAGCCTGCGAGCCAATACAATACCATGCATTGCTTACGCCCCTTCAGGGCTTGGTGAATAATATGATCCGGTTCGTGGGGCGTTGCCCCACGCTATTGCTGGACACCCCTTCGGGTAGGGTGTGCAAAAAGAATGAATTTTTTCTGCACGTTTTTGTGTCATAGTAGCCGAATCTTATTGCGTTTACCTATGAAAGCGGCATTATACATCGTGAAATAAAATCTTCACTTGATTTCTACTTCTTC
>JAISAV010000248.1 GCA_031266545.1 Odoribacteraceae bacterium
CTGGAAATAGACGACATCCTCCCACTCCTTGCCGCGGCGCAGCCACTCCTTGCGGTAGCCGGTTTGGGTGAAGCCCAGTTTTTCAAACAGGTGGAGGCTGGCGACGTTCCCGCTGGGCACGCTGCAATAGATCTGGTTCAACCCCAGCGTCTCGAAGCCGTAGGAGAGCATCAGGAGGATCGCCGCGGAGGCGTACCCTTGCTTGCGATTCTCGGCGTCGTGGATCATGATCCCGAGGCCGGCGCGCTGGTGATAAGGATCGAAATCGTAGAGGTCGACCAGCCCGACGGGCGTTTTCGTCTCGATCAACTCGATGATCAGGCGCAGTTGCTTGGTCGTGTAGATGTCGAGGTGAGAATTTTCGATGTATTTCTTCAGCGTGAAGCGCGAGAAGGGGGTCAGCGTGTTGCTCACTTCCCACAAGTCCATGTTATTCTCCCACTGGTAAAGGTATTCAAGGTCTTCCGGTTCCAGCGGTCGCAGTTGGATAGTTTCGTCTTTAATCATGTTATAGTTCTATTTGTTAAACAATCGTGAAACGAGTTTCCAAATGTACGCGTTTCTTTGATCACTTCGCGGGTCGCGACAAAAAAATTACGGCGAAATAAATTATCTTTGCCGGGCAATGCAAGAGAACACGTACAATATGGTCACCATACTCGGCGCGACGGCCACCGGCAAGACGGCCCTCGCCGCGCGGCTCGCCGCCGGGATCGGGGGAGAGGTCATCTCGGCGGACTCCCGGCAAATCTACCGGGGGATGGACATCGGGACGGGAAAGGATCTCTCGGAATACACGATCGACGGCCGCGCGATCCCGTGCCACCTCGTGGACATCGCGGAGGCGGGCTACCGCTACAACCTGTTCGAGTACCAGCGGGATTTCGTCCGGGCGTGGGAAGATTGCCGGCGGCGCGGGGCATTTCCCGTGCTATGCGGCGGGAGCGGGATGTACGTGGAGTCCGTTTTAAAGGGCTACCGGATGACGCCCGTCCCGGAAAACCCCGGGCTACGGGCCACGCTGGCCGCCAAATCCTTGCCGGAACTCACGAAAATACTCTCCTCCTACAAGACCCTGCACAACACGACGGACGCCGACACGCCCGCGCGGGCGATCCGGGGCATCGAGATCGCGGAATACTACCGCGCCCACGCGCCGGAAGCGGGGGCCTTTCCTGCGATCCGCTCCCTGATCGTGGGCGTGCTCTTCGACCGGGAAACTCGCCGGGAACGGATCACGGCCCGCCTGCACGCCCGCCTGCAAGCGGGCATGGTGGAAGAGGTAAAAGAACTCCTGGCGCGAGGCGTCAAGCCGGAAGACCTGATCTATTACGGCTTGGAATATAAATACCTGACCCTCTACCTGACCGGCCTCTTGTGCCGCGACGAGATGGTGGAAAAGCTAAACGTGGCGATCCACCAGTTTGCCAAGCGGCAGATGACGTGGTTCCGCAAGATGGAACGGGAAGGATTCGAGATCCGCTGGTTAGCCGGCGAGATGGCGCTGGAAGAAAAAGTGGCCCGCGTGCAAGAATGGCTTTCTCGCGGGCGATAATCACGAATAATAACGAACGAGATGAAGAAGAAAACGATGTTAACGATGATCTGCTGCGCGTGGGCAGTGATCACCGCGGGGCAAGAAGCCCGCGTGACCCGGATCGCGATCGAGCCGGGCGAATACTGGTGGGGCGGTGCCGTCGGGCTGGGGGCGCGGATGCCTTACGAGCCGCCGTTCAGGGAATACAATCTCGCGACGCAAAACAGCAACAACCAGGTAGCCCCGCTCCTCCTCTCCAACAAGGGGCGTTATATATGGAGCGACGCCCCCTTCTCCTTCCGGTTCGAGGAGGGAGTGCTCGAGATTCGCTCGCCCCGCGAGGAGGTGGAGCCGCGCCGCGCCGGCAAAACCCTGCGAGAGGCTTACCGGGCGGCCTCCGCCGCGCATTTCCCGCCGGCCGGGGAGTTACCGGACACGCTTTTCTTCACGATGCCCCAGTACAACACGTGGATCGAGTTACTATACGACCAGAATCAAGAAGACATCCTCCGCTATGCGCGAAGCATCGTCGATCACGGTTTCCCGCCGGGGGTCTTGATGATCGACGACAACTGGCAGAAATACTACGGCAACTTTGACTTCAAGCCCGATCGCTTTGCCGATCCCCGCGCGATGGTGGACACCCTGCACGCCCTGGGATTCAAGGTCATGCTGTGGGTATGTCCTTTCATAAGCCCGGACAGCCCGGAGTACCGCGCCCTGGCGTCCAAAGGATTCCTCCTGAAGCGGAGGGGGACGAACGCGCCCGCCGTCATCTCGTGGTGGAACGGGCAGAGCGCCTGCCTTGACCTGACGCGTCCCGGGGCGACCGACTACCTGATCGGGGAATTAAAGCGCCTGCAAGCGCTTTACGGCGTGGACGGCTTCAAATTCGACGCGGGCGACAACTCGTTTTACCCCCCGTCCCGCGTGGAGGGCCACGACAAGGAGGCCCTCTCCGTGGATCACACCCTTGCTTGGGCGAAAATCGGCCTCTCCTTCCCCTTCAACGAGTACCGCGCCTGCTGGAAGATGGGGGGCGAGGCGCTCGTGCAGCGCCTGGGGGATAAAAATTACTCGTGGACGTCTGGCGTGCAGCTCTTGATCCCGGAGATGGTGGCCGCCGGCCTGCTGGGACACGCCTACGCGTGCCCGGACATGATCGGCGGGGGCCAGCAGGCCTCGTTCGTCAACCGTGATCTCTCCACCCTCGACCAAACGCTCTTCGTCCGCTCGGCGCAGGTGCACGCCCTGATGCCGATGATGCAATTCTCCGTCTCCCCGTGGCGCGTGTTAAGCCCTGAAAACGTGGAAATCGCCCGCCGCGCGGCCTGGTTACACCGGGACATGGGCGCGTATATCCTGTCGTGCGCCCGCTCCTCCGCCCGCGCGGGCGAACCCATCGTCCGTCACATGGAATACGCCTTCCCCGGCGAGGGCTTCGCCACGTGCCGCGACCAGTTCATGCTGGGCGAGAAATACATGGTAGCGCCCGTGGTCACCCCCGGGCACGCCCGC
>JAISAV010000038.1 GCA_031266545.1 Odoribacteraceae bacterium
GAGAAACCAGAGCACCCACGGTCGAATTATGCGGTGGTGGGACTCTATTTCTATCCTAATCGGGTGGTGGAGATTGCCAAGCGTGTCAAGCCATCGGCACGGGGAGAGTTGGAGATCACAACGGTAAACCAGTGTTTTTTGCAAGAGGAGGTCTTGGTGATGCAGCAGTTGGGCCGAGGGTTTGCTTGGTTAGACACCGGGACCCATGATTCGTTATCGGAGGCTTCAACATTCGTGCAGGTAGTTGAGAAGCGACAAGGCTTGAAAGTGGCTTGCTTGGAGGAGATCGGGTTTATAAAGGGCTGGCTTTCGGCGGAGAGGCTACGTAAAATTGCAGGGACAATGGCCAATAACGCCTATGGTGAGTACTTGTTGAAGATTGTGAACGATAAACTGTAAATGATGTCATTAAGAACTATATTAATAACAGGTGGTGCGGGTTTTATTGGCTCGCACGTGGTGAGGCGATGGGTAGAACGTTACCCGGAATGTTGCGTTGTAAACGTGGACAAGTTGACCTACGCGGGCAATTTGGCAAATTTAAAAGATATAGAGGCGAAGGCAAATTATGTTTTTGTGCGAGCGGACATTTGTGACTTCGACGCGATGCAGGCAATATTCGCGAAGTATGCGGTAGAAGGAGTGATTCACTTGGCGGCGGAAAGCCACGTGGATCGTTCGATCACGGATCCGTTTGCCTTTGCCCGGACGAACGTGCTGGGAACGTTAAATTTGTTGCAGGCGGCGAAGTTGGCATGGGCGGGAAATTACGCGGGAAAAGTCTTCTACCACGTGTCGACGGACGAGGTCTATGGGGCCTTGACAGATAACGAGACACTCTTCACCGAGGCGACCCGTTATGACCCACACTCGCCCTACTCGGCCTCCAAGGCCTCTTCCGACCATTTCGTGCGGGCGTTTCACGACACCTACGGTTTGCCCGTGAAGATCTCGAATTGCTCGAACAACTACGGGCCTTACCAATTCCCAGAGAAATTAATCCCGTTGTTTATCAATAACATCGTGCAAGAAAAGCCATTGCCGGTATACGGGAAGGGGGAAAACGTGCGGGATTGGCTCTACGTGGAAGACCACGCCCGGGCGATAGACCAGATCTTTCACGAGGGTCGAGTCGGGGACACCTATAATATAGGAGGCTGCAACGAGTGGCGAAATATCGATTTAATAAAGGTATTAATCCGGGTGACGGACGAACTGCTGGGACGTCCCGCGGGGAAATCGGAACACCTCATCACTTACGTGACTGACCGCGCGGGGCACGACTTGCGTTACGCGATCGACGCCTCCAAGTTGCGGCGAGAACTGGGTTGGGAACCCTCGCTACAGTTCGAGGAGGGAATCCGGCGGACGGTGCGCTGGTATCTTGACAACCCGGTATGGTTAAACGAAGTGACCAGCGGCGAGTACCAACATTATTACGCGAAAATGTACGGGAAAATATGAACATAATTAAAACAGAGATCGAGGGAGTATTATTCTTGACACCCAAGTTGTTCGAGGATGATCGAGGTTATTTTTTCGAGAGTTTCTCGTTACGGGAATTTGAGCAAGCGGTACCGGGGGCGGCCTTCGTGCAAGAAAACGAGGCGAAATCAACGTTCGGCGTGCTGCGAGGCTTACATTTGCAGCGAGCGCCACACGCGCAGTCGAAATTAGTGCGAGCGGTAAAAGGCCGTATATTAGACGTGGCGGTAGACGTGCGCGCGGGATCACCGACCTTCGGGCGGCACGTGGCGCGGGAACTATCCGACGAGAACAAGTGCCAACTCTTTATCCCGAAAGGATTCGCGCACGGCTACGCGGTATTGAGCGACGAGGCGATCGTCCAGTACAAATGTGACGCCTACTACGCGCCGTCGCACGAGATGGGAATACGTTTTGACGACCCCGACCTGGGTATTGACTGGTTACTCCAAGCGAATCAAATCATCCTCTCGGAAAAAGACAAGAAACACCCGTTTTTACGGGCGATCAAAAGCGACCTATAATAATAAGGTATGAACATATGGATAACGGGGGCCAATGGCCAACTGGGAACAGCGTTGCGGGCGAAAACATTCCCGGCGCTGGACGAGGTATTCTTCACGGACGTGGAAGAGGTCGACATCACGGACACGAAGGCGGTTTTCGCTTTCGTGGAACTCCACGAGATAGACACCATCGTCAACTGCGCCGCTTACACGGCCGTTGACCGGGCAGAAGACGAGGTCGAAAAGGCGGAAAAAATCAACCGGGATGGAGCGGCGAACTTGGCGAAAGCCTCCTATGCATTGAACTGCTTGTTAATACACATCTCCACGGACTACGTCTTTGACGGCGTGCACGACACGCCTTACGTGGAGAAAGACGCCGTCAACCCGCGGACGGTGTACGGCAGGACCAAGCGGGAAGGGGAGAGGGCCATCATTCGCTCTGGCTGCCTGCATCTCATCCTTCGGACGGCCTGGCTATACTCCGAGTTCGGGGCAAACTTCTTCAAGACGATCCTCCGCCTGGCGGGCGAGCGCGAGGAATTGCAGGTGGTCAACGACCAGGTGGGAAGCCCGACCTACGCCGGTGACCTGGCGGACGCGATCCTTTGCCTGCTGGCCACGGAAGATCTTCCCGAGCACGGGGGCATTTTCCATTACGTGAACGAGGGCGCCTGCACGTGGTACGAGTTCGCGCGCGAGATCGTCGCCCTGTCCGGCAAGGCGTGCCGCGTGACGCCGGTAACGACGGCGCAATACCCCACGCGGGCGGTGCGCCCGGCCTACTCGGTGCTGGACACCGCGAAAATCCGCGCGACGTTCGGGCTGGAAATCCCCGGCTGGCAAGATGCCCTGCGCCGTTGCTCCCGCCGCGTGGAGGCATGTCAAGAATAAGCGTTTTCTCCCCGTCGCGCGCGAGACTAACTTTTCAACCGGAAAAGCAGTGATAATTTATTTTTTTGGTTAACTTTGCGGCGATTTTCATAAAAGTAAGAACCTCAAAACGCTATATGGACATTTTCGAAAGAGTACGCAACCAGAAAGGAAACATCGGCCAGTATGCCCGGCAAGCACACGGCTACTTTTCCTTCCCGAAATTAGAGGGAGAGATCGGCCCTCGCATGACATTTCGCGGTAAAGAAGTATTAAACTGGAGTTTAAACAACTATATCGGCTTGGCCAACGACCCCGAGGTACGCGCGACAGACGCCGAGGCGGCCGCCCGTTACGGCATGGCCTACCCCATGGGGGCGCGGATGATGAGCGGTCAAACCTCTCGCCACGAGTACCTCGAGTCTCGCCTCGCGGACTTCGTCGGGAAGCCTGACGCCTTCCTGTTAAATTTCGGCTACCAGGGGATGATCTCCATCATCGACGCCATGACCGGCCGCCACGACTGCGTCGTCTACGACGCCGAGGCGCACGCCTGCATCATGGACGGCCTACGCCTCTCCCCGGCCAAGCGCTACGTCTTCCAGCACAACGACATGGAGAGCCTCCACAAGCAACTCGAGCGGGCCAAGCGCTGGGTCGAGAACACCGGCGGCGGCGTGCTCGTGATCACCGAGGGCCTTTTCGGCATGGCCGGGGATCTCGGCAAGCTGGACGAGATCGTGGCCTTGAAAAAGGAATTTGACTTCCGCCTGCTCGTGGACGACGCCCACGGCTTCGGGACGATGGGCCCTTCCGGCGCCGGCACGGGCGAGCACTTCGGCGTGATGAACGGGATTGACCTCTACTTCGCCACCTTCGCCAAGTCCATGGCCGGGATCGGCGCCTTCATCGCGTGCGACGAGGACATCTGCATGTACCTGAGGTACAACATGCGCTCCCAGACCTTTGCCAAGTCGTTGCCCATGCCGATGGTAGAGGGCGCCATCAAGCGCCTCGAACTGTTGCGGACTCGCCCGGAACTGCGGGAGAAACTCTGGGTCATCGTGCGCGCCCTGCAAGCCGGCTTGAGGGAAGCCGGGCTGGACATCGGCAAGACGAACTCCCCCGTGACCCCCGTCTACCTCTCCGGCAGCGTGGCCGAGGGGACGCAGGTGGCCATGGAACTGCGGGAGAACTACAACCTCTTCTGCTCCATCGTCGTCTACCCCGTCATCCCGAGGGGCCAGTTGCTGCTGCGCTTGATCCCGACCGCCATGCACACCCTCGAGGACGTGGACTACACGGTGAAGGCCTTCCGCAACGTCTCCCGGAAGTTGCAAGGCGGGGAATACAGCAAGGACATCGTCGTGGATGCCAACGCGCTTTAATATTAAACTTACAAACAACATAAGATCATGGCGAAGAAAAAACAAAAGCACGATAGCTTCGAGCAACTGCAAGAGGCTACCATATCGACCGAGCAATTTATCGAGAAACACCAGAAGTGGATCATCCGGGGCGTGACCGCCATCATCATCGTGGTGGCCGCTTTCTTCGGGTACAACAGGTTTTACAAGGCCCCCCTTGAAAAAGAGGCCCTCGCGCAGATGGCAAGCCCGGAAAACTATTTCCAGCAAGACTCCTTCCGCCTCGCCTTGCACGGCGACGGGAACGCGCTGGGATTCCTGGACGTCATCGACCAGTACGGATCCACCGCCAGCGGCAAGCTGGCCAATTACTACGCCGGGCTTTGCTACCTGCACACCGGCGCCTACCACGAGGCCATCGCCTACCTCGGCAAGTACACCGCCAAGGACATGGTCTTCTCCCACCTCGCGAAGGCCAACATCGGCGACGCGTACATGGAGCTGGGCGACTTCAAGCAAGCGGCCGCCTACTACCGGCAGGCGACCGCCGGCAACAAAAACGAGTTCACTGCCCCCATCCTCTTGATGAAGGCCGGGTTAGCCTACGAGAAAAGCGACGACTACAAGAGCGCGCTGGCCATGTACGAGAAGTTGGAAAAGGAATTTCCCGCCTCCACGGA